>CAZSGJ010000002.1:138562-141042 GCA_964606305.1 uncultured Armatimonadia bacterium | reverse complement strand
TTTCATAATGTGGCTCATGTGCGTCACAAAGAAACAGATCGCCTCAGCGCAACCGCAACCGAGCTGACGCGGTTTGGAATCGAGACAGGCGAAGAACCCGATGCCTTGACTGTAAATACAGTGACAGCAGATACGACTGGTCATCCCGAGCTGTGGCGGACATACGATGATCACCGGATGGCAATGGCTGCTGCGGTGTTTGCGTTGCGCCGCGATGGCGTGGTCATCGAGAATCGGGCATGCGTAAACAAGACATTCCCAGACTTCTTTGAGCGCTGGGAGAGGTTACTCGCATAATGGCAAACATCAGAGTCGCGATTGATGGTCCGGCGGGCGCGGGCAAGAGTACGGTTTCACGCGAAGTTGCGCGGCAGCTGGGCTATGTCTACCTGGACAGCGGGGCGATGTACCGGGCTGTCGCATACGCCGCGATTGAGAAGGGGATGCCGCTTGATGCCGCCAACGCTGACGCATTGACCGAACTGGCGAATGATGTCACGATCACATTCAGTCAGGATGTTCCACCAGCGGTTTTTTTGAATGGCTCTGATGTGTCATCAAAGATAAGAACTCCCGAACTGGGGACTGCTGCATCGATGGTAAGTCAGATATCCGGAGTGCGGGTCGCGATGGTGAAGCAGCAACAGCTGCTTGGTAAGACGGACAACATTGTGATGGAAGGTCGGGACATCGGGACTGTTGTGTTCCCGGATGCGGAAGTCAAGGTCTACCTGACGGCATCGGTTAGTGAACGTGCCAGGAGACGTGCCGGAGAGCTTCAGGCAGCGGGGCAAGACGTTGACATCGATGACATCGAACGGCAAATTGCTGAACGGGATTATCGCGATATGAATCGGGATGATTCGCCGCTTTGCGTTGCCGATGGTGCATGGGAGCTCGTTACCGATGGCATCGCAATCCGTGATGTTATTGCGCTTATCGTCGACCGCGTTAAAGCATGTAAAACGCTTGCGTGACTGAGCCTACGATGTTCAGGAGCCTGACGGTGGTACGGAGGCGCATCCCAGAACTGATAACTTGCCGGACATAACGTAAACTGCGGTGGAACATTGCAATGTCTGAGTCAAAGCCACAAACATCAACAAAACACGACACGTATGCATTTCTGGAGACAGCTGGGAATCTGTTTATCTGGTTGATGGGAGGACTTTATGTCCGAGGTGCGGATCGTGTTCCAAAGCACGGTTCGGTTTTGTTGGTTTCAAACCATGCGAGTCTTCTGGATCCCGTTGCCATTGGTGTCGCCACGCCGCGCCGTGTTCTGTTCATGACGAAGGCTGAGCTGTTTAAGATCAAGCTTCTCGGGTGGTTACTCGATGGTGTTGACTGCTTTCCCGTAAAGCGGGGGAGCGCAGACAGAGGTGCCTTTAAGCTGGCCATCCAGCGCCTTGCCGAGGGGCGCTGTCTCTGTATATTCCCGGAGGGGACACGTAGTCCGGATGGCAAGCTACAGTCTCCTGAACCAGGAGCCGCGACGCTTGGTATGCGAATGGGCGTACAGCTGGTGCCTGTTTACGTCAAGGGTTCGTACGAGATGCTGGGAGTCGGCAAGCCGCTGCGCCGTGGACGTATCGATGTCATTTTTGGAGATCCGTTTTCCTTCGAAAAGGGTATCGATAAAGATGTCGCCGGTCAGGTCCTCATGTCGAAGATTCAGGAGTTGGCGGACAATCCTGACAGGGATCCGCCAGTCGTGATTCGTCCACATCGATTTTCAAAGCCATCGGAGCGCGTGGACAGTAGGAACGCACAATAGATACCCGCTAAACCAAAAGAAAAGGTGCCATAACACGACACGTGTTGCGGCACCTCTTTACTACTAAATGTACGCTACGCTACTCGGCAGCCTCGATATTTAGGAAGATGATCTGGCCCGCATCATCGATGTCGATACCAATCTTGCCATCCAGGACGCCATCCAAAAGCGTTTTATCCAGTTGAAATGCTGCGAGTCGATCAGCGGTACCCTGCTGACGGATGCGACGCTGACGTCCACCCACGGTCTTGAAGTGTTCCGCTTCCGCATTCACGCTGCGTGCCCACTGAATAACATTACGAAGCTCGGTTTGCGATGCGCCACGGGCGCCGCGAGTTGCAAGCAATGCACTTACAAGGCGGCTTGACTGGGTTTCTGTATCTACCGTTGTGCGACGACGTCGTCGGCGAACCGGGGTTTCAACGGCCGGATTCGGCTCCGGGGCGGGTTCCGCAACCAGTTTAGTTGTTCTACGAGCCATTACTTCTCCAATATCCAAACAATCTGGATATTAATCACCTGAAAATTCGCACAACTGACATTTCGTTCATTGAAGCTGCATTTTTGATACATCATCTGTGCTACGACCACCTGATTAGTCGCGTTGACATCTTACGATACTTGCAAATGAAATGAACCCCTAATGAGAATCAATTTCAAAAATAAGTAGATCGCTATGTTTGAAGCACTGGTTTTAGTGGGA
>CAZSGJ010000002.1:137081-138462 GCA_964606305.1 uncultured Armatimonadia bacterium | reverse complement strand
AGCTTGTCCATAATCCTCTGTTCAATACCTTCCAGGTGAAGATCGCCGGACATCAGGCGACCAACGAGCTTTGTCCCGGCGGGGTTTTTGACGCCGAGCTTGTAAGAGAGGTACGGCGTGCGGTGAAAGAGTTTAGCTACACGGTTGGCAGCATCAAACTCGCCCCCAAACATCGCCTTAATGGCATCAGCGTACGCATCAACTCTATCTGCCAGGATGTGTCGGGCAGCCTCTGCACCGCTACGGACGGCATATTGAATCCCCTCACCAAAGAGCGGCTGAACCAAGCCTGCGGCATCCCCAACCAACAAGACGCGTCCAGTTTGATCGACGATTGGCTCATTGCCCGTCCAGTAGGGGATAGGATGTGCCCAAATTTTGATGTCATCCCCCAGTAAGTCGGGAGATAAGCCAGCCGAAACCAGCTGTGTCTTCATCGCGTTTAGAAGCGTAATCGCCACGGTATTCAGGCCGGCAGGTGTGGGCTTCTTTGGCGTCAGCATGCCAGCTCCGACAGAAAGAATCCCTAACTTAGGAAATATCCATGCATAGCCGTTTTTGACGGTACCGTAGTCCAGGTAACAAGCCGCGGGCTCAAGCTGCGGGTGCCAGGGGTTTTCAGGAGTTGCATCGTCAAACGGAATCTCAGCCTCACGGGCAATTCCCCAGCGCTTATTCAGGCGCAGGCCCACGCGTGCTCCGACAACCCCTTTTGCACCATCTGCTCCTACGACGTAGCGACTCCGATGTACGGTGCCATCATCGGTGGTTACGTCCACACCGCTTGCATTCGGAACAACCTGCGTTACCCGTCCACCGAGAATGACAGTCGCTCCCTCTGACTCAGCCCGGGTTTGAAGGTAGTGGTCAAATTTGGGACGCATTACCATCCAGACCTCGGATGGACTGTCATTTGCGGTCAGCATTGGGGCCAGAACCGGATCTTTGCCCTTCCACGAATGACGCAGGTGCGTGACCGTTGTTTCCAAAAATCCAGCCGGATCCAGACCATCGACATGGTTTTGCAGCGACACCGGGATTCCTCCGCCGCAAGGTTTGTACCGGGGGAAGGTCGCATTTCGGTCAATTAGCAGAGTTTTGAGGCCGCCAGCCGCACACTTCCATGCACATGTCGCACCTGCCGGGCCTGAGCCAACAACAATCACATCCCACACTGACATTCAGGCTAACTCCACATCTTGTTTACTTTTCGCTGGAGCATTGTGAAACACTCCGGCACCTACTCAAATCTACCCAATCGGATACAATTCTTACCGTTCAAGGTCATTATCGAAGATCTTCAGAGCCACATCCTAAGGCAGGTCAATCGCAACCAGAACCGCGGATGGACTCACATTCAGGCTAACTCCACATCTTGCTT
>CAZSGJ010000002.1:0-136981 GCA_964606305.1 uncultured Armatimonadia bacterium | reverse complement strand
CTAATTGCGAAGATCTTCAGAGCCGCATCCTTAGGCAGGTCGATCGCAACCAGATCTGCGGATGGTCTCACAGGTATGACCAGATGTTGCCAAGCCAGGAGTGCATCCTGATCTCCGGTTGGCATCCGTTTTCTTGGAAAGCGCATGGAGATTGCCTCATCTGCACGGACGGGGGATGTCCAGTCTCGGACAGTCCTCGTGACGACTTCCGACTTTCCATCTTTGTAGCGCAGCGTCAGCTGGACTGGCTTTGCCTGATTGCCGATCATGACGGCTGCAATGTGTAATGCAACGTACTTGTTTGCCGGGACATCAAGTTTTTGTCCCTTGCCGGACAGTGCATTCTTCGCACCGGGTGTTGTCGGGCCAAACTTGAAAGATGTCGAACGTACGATCTCACTTGAAATATCGCTTGCATAGCCACTTGGGAAGAAGAGCTGGCCTGCGTTGATACCGTAGCGGTCGGCGGGAAACCACTCGCCGGGGAATGTTGCTCCCAAACCATCAACATCACCATCACGTGGTGCGTTCTCATACGCAACGGCATCGGTATCGAACTTATCGCTTAGGTCAAGCATCACGGCTCTGCCACCGGTGACCGTAACTCCTACAAAGACTGCATCTTCGCTCCGGGTAACCGGATGGGTGGTTAAGAAGAAGTCCGGCGGACGCATCGGAAGTATAGCCAGGATATACCGCCCCGGGCGGTCCGGAACGCGGAACGTTACCTGAAGGTCGCTGCTCTCACCAACAGGTATATCTGATTTGATGTATTCGGTTGGCAGGGCCAGGTTTACAGACATCGGGAAACCATCCGCCTGGAACCAGCGTCCTGTCAGACCTATCGAGCCTTTGGTCCACTTTTCGACGCCTGTATTTGCGATGTTGACGACAATCTGTCCTTCGGCCCCGGCATTGTAGGTTGTCTGCGTGAGCGGTGCTGCAAGACGGACACGTGCTTCTTCATTGCCTGGGTAGACGGCGACAGCCTGTTCATATGGTTCTGTGATGATATTGCCATCGGCGTCCTTTACCAGGAACTGAACCCAGACATGGCTGGGTAGTGTGGCGCCCTCGGCTGTACCGGTTTGTTCCGGGTATGCACCTGCCAGTGGCTGGCGATCGGCATCATGGAAGTCCACGACAGCCCGAAGCGATTCCCAGGCACCGGGTCGAAGGGACTTGGCTTGTGGCGTTTCGCCCGTCGAAAGGACAACCGTTTTGTCTGCGGAAAGTATCCGCCAAAAGAGCTTGTGCGTACCTGGAGCGATTCCATTTGAGCCGGTGAAGCGGACATCTGCTGTGACCGCAACGCGCGCTCCCGTTCTCTGAAGCGGAGACAGCGAGGTTGACCGGATTTCTGCGTGTGGGGTTTTCGTGCGTACTGTCACGACATGACTGGTAGACCTCGTGGTGTTTGCAGTCTCCGTGACAAATTCCAAAATATACTGGCCATCGGGCAGCGGCGTCGCCCCATCAATGGAACACAGAACACCGACTTTTGCTGTCACCGATGTCCCTCCGGCAAGCAATGCTGTCAGGCGACTGCTTGTCGGTATAGCGGCAATCACTTTGTCATTCTGGAGCCAGCGGTAACCAACTTTGACAGCACTCGGCTCAAGAGGAGCGGTACCTTTGTTCTGGATGGTTACATCAGCGACAAAAAGCTCGGGGCTGGAAACCACGGATGGAATGCCATTTGTCTGAACTCTGACATCTACGAGCGTGCCGGATGCACCATTCGTTTTGTAGAGGCGTGTCAATCCAACGTAGCCTTCGCCATACTGGCGGCTCGGAGCAATCTCGTTACCGGAGGCGAAGTCATTCCATGAATTAATGACGACCCAGTCGGCAGCTCTGGAACTGTCCCAGCTCTGGCGGTACGTCTCACCAAGCTTGCGGGGGAGAAATGGTCGTTGGCTACCCGGGCTGACTACGGCGATGTTCGGGGATGATGGCCGTAACGTTCGACCGATTGAAGCGTGGAGGCCGGATGAGTTGGATGTGAGTTTTTCGCCGCCAATAAACACAATCGTTGGACTGCCCGCGGTTGAACCAAACTTCTCTGCAAAACGCTGTCGAAGCGTGTTCGCCCATACAGCATCCGACGGGAGAATGACAGACTCGCCATCAATCACAACGGGCATTGCCATCACCGTACCAGTTGTCGTAGCAGCTCCGACTGGAATGGTGTGACGCATATGGGGAGGTGTAACAAGCACCCATTTCTGGATGGTGTCCCAAAGTCGGTCCAGTCCTGCAGGAGTGGTTGCATCAAGTGGGGCATCGTCAGGCTGCACAGCAATAAACGGTGCGAGGGCAGGTGTCATCTCTCCACGCAGCGCGAGCTCCTGCTTTGCGGCAACCACGACCATTTGGGCCTTCATATCAAGAACCCCAGCCACACCAGTACCGCCGGTAACGCAGTAAGCTACATCGATACCCGAGCGCTGCATCCCGAGGAGTTCACGTCGGTGGTGATCAACACGGTCGCTGGAATACCAGGGTCCCATTCCGAGGAGAGGTTGGTCGATAAAGCCGATGCTTCCATCCCGGGCGATAACTCCGCGGGTGGGGGAGGATGGCTTTAAGAGGTCAGCATTTGTAGATGCGAAGTACAAGGCACCGACTGGTTTTAGCCCGGGAGGGTTACGGGACTCATCCAGCGTTGGAGCAACCCCGGGCTGGAGTGTGATGACAGCGGTTGCCTGTTTTGTTTGCCATGCCGGCAACCTGACTAAGACTTCTGACTCCGGCCATTCCGTCGTATCCGTACGACCATCAATGAGCGGGCCGGTTGCTTTGTTGGCGAAGACGTAAGGTGCTGTTGAAAGACTGGGCCATGCTGCGGGCGTTGCGGTATCGACTCCGCTCGGAAATGTTGCGACATCTACCTCACCCTTCTTCCGAATTTGGATAAACCCGCGAAGAGGCGTATTGGGAGCACAGCCAATCGCATCCCATGGAATTGCCGCCTCTACCTGCCAACTTTTGTCTTTATCTGTCGCATCGCCAATCGTTCCATCGATTCCGATACCGTACTTGAGCTTGAAGTTTGCGGTTGGTATGCCATCTTTCGTATATCCAAAGCCACCTGCAGGGGAATACGTGATGGTCACCGGTTTACCGCCATCAGGCAGCAGTGAAAGCGTTACGCTGTCATCTTTATAAATGGCCGGGAGGCTCTGCGGGCTGAGCCCTTTCGCGAGGCCCTGAATGTCCGATGATTCGACTTTGATGGTCAGGTAGACGTAGTCACTATCTTTAGCAAGGCGAAAAAGTGCTTTCGGAGCATCCTGTTTCAACGGGAATGCGGGAGTCAGCACGGAAACACAAGCAGCCAGACCCACCACCTTTGCAAACCTGAGCGAAGCCATCAAATTTCCCGTCTCCCATCAAATGCCTGAATCAGCGTCGCTGAATCCGTGTAGTCAATATCCCCACCGACGGGGATGCCATGTGCAATCCGAGACACTTTGCCTACAAAAGGTTTCAATAACTTTGCAAGGTAAAGCGCAGTGGCATCGCCTTCGATACTGGGGTTTGTCGCGATCACGAGTTCGTCAAACGATGCCTCGCCAACCCGGTTTAGCAATTCTCGGATGCGAAGTTGCTCCGGACCTACTCCATCCATTGGGGCAAGCAGTCCGCCAAGGACGTGATACCGGCCGCGAAACTCTCCTGTCTTTTCAAGAGCGAAAAGGTCACGTGATTCTGCGACAACACACAGGATTGCTTGATTACGCCGTTGATCGGAGCAAATATCACACAGCTCCTGATCTGTTACGTGAAAGCAAACTGAGCACTGGCGCATATGCGCTTTAACATCTTCAATCGCAGCGACCAACCGGGTCACAGCTTCGTTGTCAAGCTTTAGGATGTGAAAAGCCAGGCGTTGAGCCGATTTCGGTCCAACCCCTGGCAATCGTTCAAACTCCGCAACCAATCTGGCAAACGGACGCGCATACGTGGACAATCTGACCTACGCCTAGCCAAGTCCTGGAAGGTTTAGACCAGGGATATTTGGCATCAGCTTTCGCTGCTCTTCGTTACGCATATCTTCGGCTGTGTTTATGGCACCATTGACAGCCGTCAGAATCAGTTCCTGCAGGGTTTCCACGTCATCAGGATCAACGGCATCTTTGCTGATCGTCAGGGACATTAAGTGTCCATTTCCATCCACAACAGCCTTGATAACACCGCCGGCGGTTCCTTCGATCCGTGCCGCCTCAAGACGCTCCTGCATCTTTTCAGCATCTTCGTACATTTTCTTTTGGACCTGTTCAATCATTTTGGCCATGCCTGCACCGCCAAGGGGATTGCCGCCACCACCACCCAAACCTTTAAATGGATTCGCCATTGTCATAAACTCACTTTCAAATTGCTTTGTGTGCGATCAGTGTATTGGATGCTCCAACATCTTGCCCCCGAAGACTTCAAGAACCTCACGCAACAGGGGGTCGTCCGGAGCCCCGGCATTTGCCACAGATTCATCATCGGGCACTACACTGGAGCTACCGGAAACATTGTCTAAACCACCATCCTGAGAGCTTTGTCCACCACCGGAAGCCTGTGGGTCCGGGGGAGGCGCTTCCAGAGTGAAACGTACTCCGCGAATCGGCTCTGACAAACCGAGCGCCCTGCCAAGCACCTTACGAACAAAGTCAGATTGCTTTTGGTCGCTCATCATGTCTTTGTGCGCCGAGCTCTGGAAGGCAATTTCCACGACGCCATCCGTTGCTCCAACCGGCCGTGCAGATGCAAGCATCACCCCGGCACGTTTGCTGATCGCTTCCGCAGAAGACAGGAATGTCGGCCATGCAGACAGGACATCTGCGAGCGACCATATCGATGTACCGTCGTCATCTCCCGTTTGATGCTGCGATACAGGCATAACTGCATCCTGAGCAGGGGTATTGACGACCGTGGGGGGCACTGATTCCGGCTTTGCCGGGGTTGTTTGTGTTGGCGTCGGGCTTTTTCCTGCAGCGCGTGCTGCACGGATGGCCGCAAGTGCGGCCGGAACAACAGGTGCATTGCCAGCATCGGATGGTTCAGCCTGGGATGCAGGGTGCGATGTTTGCGGAGCAGGTCGATCAGGCGGGGTGACGTTGGCTGCCTCAGATGGGGGATTGTTCCGGAATGCCGGTGCAGCTTGACCTTGCCCACGGAGAGGCTGCGTTTCAGTTTGTGCAGTGGTGGTCGTCGCTGCTGGGACGGGCGATTCGACAGGGCTGCATGCCCTTGCGAAGGCAAGCTCTATGACAAGTCGATGTTGTTGATTCCAGCGAAGATCAGCCTGTGCTTTATGAACGGTGTCCAGCGCATTTAGGAGAACCTGTTTTCCAATACCACCTGCGAATTGCGCAAGCTTAGTCCGCTCTTCCTCAGTGCGGTCCGAAAACACGCTAGCTCCAGAAAGTTGAAACACCAGCAGATCCCGGAGATGACTTGCGACAGAGCGTAGGATGGATCTTGCGTCTTTGCCTTCATCCAGAATCTGGTCGGCCAGCTGAATCGCCCCGGACATATCACCGGTTGCCATCGAACGTGTCAAGGCATACAGATGGTCCGCTTCAAGGAGACCAAGGACTGCTTCGACATCGGATGCTTCAATCGCGCCATCTGTGAATCCGAGGACCTGCTCAAGCAGAGAGAGGGAATCACGGTAGCTACCCTCAGCCGCCCGGGCAACCGCGAGGACAGCGGCATCGGACATTTGGCGATCTTCACTCGAAAGCACATACCGAAGTCGTCCGCTGATATCGGCAATAGTGCCGCGACGGAAGTCAAACTGCTGGCAGCGTGACCGAATCGTGATTGGAATAGATTGTGGTTCCGTTGTCGCCAGAATGAAGACCACGTTTGCCGGCGGCTCTTCCAGTGTCTTTAAAAATGCATCCTTTGCATCACTCGACAGCTGGTGGGCTTCATCGATGATGTAGACCTTGTAGCGCTGTTGCATCGGACCGTAACCAACGGCCTTGCGCACCTCTTCGATATCGGCTACGCCACGGTGGCTTGCTGCGTCAAGCTCAACGACATCGATGCAGTTTCCAGCAGTGATTCTCTGGCACGCTTCACACGCATCGCAGGGTTCCGTAACGAAAGTGTCGGATGATTCGCAGTTGAGGGCTTTTGCCAGCAGACGTGCAACAGTCGTCTTCGCCGTTCCGCGGGTGCCTGTAAAGAGATAACCGTGTGCCACCCTGCCTGTTTGAAGCGCATTTTGGAGCGTTCGCACAACGTGCTGTTGCCCAACGACATCGGAAAATGTCTGAGGTCGGTACTTGCGGTAAAGGGACTGATAGGCCATCCGGTTATTGTGTGGGAAGTTTCCGACACACGGGCCGTGCACCTAAAGGCTGCTGCTTCCGCCCTGACCTGGTTCGGAGCCGACCCGCTGCCGTGCCTATATTGTACCGCTTACACAGCGATTGTCACTTACGGTGTGATGTTCTGTCAGGATAGACTGTGAATGACTATGGCGACCGGACCGACTAATATTAAGCGGACAATCACTGAGGTTGCGGATGAGACAACGCTTGTCCTCGAGGGGGTTGGACGGGTCTCCCGCAAAGTTGTCATTAGCGGTCCGTTGTCGGTAGTTCGATATATCGGCGATGTCTTTCTGGTCCTGCTGGAGGCACTGGCCGGTATCCGGGACACAGACCTGATCACGCACATCCGCCAGTGGTTCGTCCTGGGTGTCCAGACGCTCCCTATTGCTGGCACCACGGTCGGTCTTTCAAGCGCGGTCTTTGCTTACTACACTGTGATGTCCCTCAAGAACTACGGTGCCTCCGGGTTGGTGGGAGGCATCGTGGCGATCACCGTCGTACGGGAAACGGGACCATTGATCGCGGGAATCATGCTTACCGCGCGTGCCGGGAGCTCGATTGCGGCTGAGCTTGGGGCGATGCGCGCAAGTGAACAAATAGATGCCCTTCGTGTCATGGGTTTGTCGCCGGTAAGGTACCTGGCAAGTCCACGGATTCTGGCGTGCACATTAATGCTGCCAATCCTCACAGTCCTGTCAGACCTGATCGGAGTGGCGGCCGGAGGTTTGGTTGCATCAACAAATGGTGTCTCCATTCAGCAGTACATCACGAGTATCCGAAATGCACTGAACCACTCAGGCTCTGATATCTTTGAGGGGCTCTACAAGGCGATGGTTTTCGGTTGTATTGTCGGCGTCATCGGGTGTAATGAAGGGCTAAACTCAACAGGCGGGGCAGCGGGCGTCGGGTCAAGCACCATCCGGGCTGTCGTCCTTTCGCTGGCCCTCATCTTCCTCGCCGACCTCCTAATTACGTTCACAACAAATGGCGGACTGGCACTGTGAGCCCAACAAAAGGCGTCAGCATCCGCCTAAACGGAATCTGCGTCGACCACGGCTCCACAAGCGTCCTGAAGAACATCAACCTGACAGTCAGCCCTGGCGAGCTGGTCTGTGTGGTTGGGCTATCCGGTTGCGGGAAGTCAACACTCCTCAAGTGCATGTCAGCGCTCGTTGAACCGACATCCGGGGATGTCTTTATTGATGATGTCAATATCACTGCGCTAAAAGAATCTGATCGGCATGCTATTCGTGCGCGAATGGGGTTTGTTTTTCAATACGCAGCGCTCTTTGACAGTATGTCGGTCTTTGAAAATGTGGTTTTTGGAATCCGAAAGGGACCGCTGCGGAACCGATATGCGACGTTAAGTCGTCTTGCGATCGCCCGGCGGGTCACTGAACTGCTCTATGATGTCGGTCTTGTCGGGATTGAGCGCCGAATGCCCTCGGAGCTTTCGGGTGGAATGAGACGACGGGTGGGGTTGGCACGCGCTCTTGCCACTGAGCCCGATGTGATTCTCTACGACGAGCCAACCAGTGGACTGGATCCGGTCACTGCAGCTGCAATCGATCACCTCATCGTTGACACTCGGGAGAAACGAAATGTAACCAGCATCGTTGTCACGCATGACATGGCATCCGTGATGCGTATTGCAGACCGTGTGGTTATGTTATACGGTGGATTGGTTCATTTTGATGGTTCCCGGGATGCCTTTCGCGACTCGGATGACCCGGTTGTAAGGCAATTCACGGTTGGGGATGTCTCCGGGCCAATACAAACTCGGATGCACCAGGGAGGGAATCGCGTCGATGCGTGACAGTCAGCGGAGCTTGCTGGTAGGACTGACCGTTTTGGCATCGGTTGCTGGCGTTACCTATGCCATAACAACGCTGCGCGGCAATCTGTCGGCGGCATCCACCACCGATGTGAAAGTCGACTTTTCGGATGCCAAAGGCCTTGTTGTTGGTTCTGCTGTGCGTCTGGCCGGCATTCATATCGGTTCGGTCAATAACATCGAGCTGGTAGCAAATAAAGCACGTCTCACATTGCGCGTAGATAACAAATATCCGCTATCAGTGGATACGGAATTTGAAATCGTCACTCCGCTGATCGGGTCTCCGCCGTATGTACAGGTCACTATGGGGAAATCGACGGTGGTAGCCGGTGAAAATCTGGTGATGACCGGGCGCGATACAAAGGGCATGGAAGGCATCGTCAATACCGCCGACTCCGTTCTGACCAAAGTGGATGGAGTGATGTCGGACAAACAGCTGCAGGAAGATATCCGTGTGACGGTACACAACCTGCGCCTTGCATCTGAACAGCTTCCTGAGACATTAAAGCAGGCTCAGGCCATCATGAAGAATGCGGCAGAACTCAGTGCATCCACTGCTAATCTTGTCCCCAAAATTGAGGCGCAGCTCACATTGCTGACAAAGCAAACCAATGGCCTGCTTGGCGATGTACGGGGAGCAGCACAGAGCGGTAAGAAAGTTGCCGATGAAGCCGTGGGCTTGACGCAGGAGTTGAAGGGCACCGTTGCAGATAATCGTGCCGCAATCAAGGATTCTGTGACCGCGACAAATGAAACCGTGCGTACCATCGCTAAGCTCGTGGATGACCTGCGTGTAACACTTACTGATCCGACAATGCAAGCTGGAATCAAGGGCTCAGTCGCCAACATGGAAGCGATCACAGCGAACACAGTCAAGATTACGCAAAAGCTTGATGAGACCGTTGCGGGACTGGAAAAGCTGGTCAATGACCCGGTCCTTGGCGCAGACATTCGGACAACGATTGCAAATGTCAAAGAAACCAGCGCATCGGTTAAGGACATCACAAAGCGGGCAGAATCAATCCGCTTACCGGGTGAAAGGCGTACCGGAGCCGGAAAACCTGGCATCAACATCCCGGAGATTGCTGAACCCGGCTTGACCTTCGATGCGCGATACGGTACAAAGTCCGGGCGCCTTCGACAGGATGTCCATGCGGTTGTGCCTGGCTTCGCTCCAGACAGCTACCTTCGCCTCGGGTTATTCGATGCAACAGAAGGCAATCGGGTGGATATTCAGCAAGGCTTGATCCGTAGTGACAGCAGTGTGCTTAGGTATGGGCTGTTTGCCGGAAAACTGGGTGTGGGGCTCGACCAGTCGCTCCGTGGGTATGACTTCCGCTTGGATGTCTGGAATCCGGGGGCGATAACGGCTGATGCCCGCGTGCGGAAACGTCTGAATGCAGGTACAGCATTGTTTGCTGGCTACGACGGGATAGGTCGTACTGGTGGACCCGTCATTGGCATTCAGTGGAAGAGGTAATGAGATGAAGGTAATTCTGAACAAGGATATTGCAAAGGTTGGACGCGAGGGCGAAGTTGTCGCCGTAAACGATGGCTATGCGCGCAACTACCTGTTCCCACGTGGACTGGCGGTAGAGGCTGCTGGTGGCGCACTGCGCCAGCTTGAAATCAAGCTTGCTGCTGAAGACCGAAAAGCTGAGAAGCTGTTGGCATCTGCACAGACGGCACAGGCTGCTCTTGAAGGTAAGACCGTCGAGATTACAGCCAAGGCTGGAGCAGGCGACCGCCTCTTCGGATCGATCACCGCCGCTGACATTGCATCCGCCATCCAAACATCGCTTGGTGTTGCAATCGACAAGCGTAAAGTCAATCTTCACGACCCAATCAAGGCTGTCGGAACATTCACTGTGCCTGTAAAGCTGCACCGTGATATCACTGTCGAACTTACCGTCTCCGTAAACAAGGCCTAATCGGGGATTACACCTCTGCAAACCCCCGTGGGCAATACTGCCTGCGGGGGTTTGTGATTTCTAAACGATGCTGGAACGAATACCACCACAGAACATTGAAGCCGAAATGGCTGTGCTTGGCGCGATGCTCCTTGGCGAACGCGCAGCGATTGAGCGTGCAAGCGAGCTCCTGCTTCGGGATGACTTTTACCGCGAGGCACATGCCCGAATTTACGAGGCGATGCTGGCGATATCTGAAAAAGGCGAACCGGTTGATATCGTTACACTCTCCGAAGAGCTGCAGCGCCGAAGTCACCTTGAACTCGTTGGTGGCCTGGCTTACATAATGCAGCTCGGTGAGTTCGTTCCTACAACCGCAAATGTCACCTATTACGCGCGTATTGTCCAACAGAAAGCCATTCTCAGAAAGCTGATCGAAACCAGCTCGCAAATTGCGGGTCTCGCATACCAGGACCCCGATAACGTTGATGTCCTCGTTGATCAATCTGAAAAACTCATGCTTGATGTCGGTCAACGTCGGCGTCAAGGTGGGTTTACGCCGCTCAAACCGCTTCTCTCGGAGACGTTTGACAAAATCGAACATTTGTATTCGGAAAAGGATGTCACCACAGGAGTCGATACGGGCTTTATTGATCTCAACTACATGACTTCTGGTTTGCAAAAAGGTGACCTGATTATCGTTGCCGCCAGACCATCGATGGGAAAGACCGCGCTCACACTCACCATGGGACAAAATGCGGCTCTGCTCGGCAAAACCGTTGCCGTTTTCTCATTGGAAATGAGCAAGGAATCGCTCACGCAAAGAATGATGTGTTCCGAAGCACGCGTGGATGCGCACCGGCTGAGAACGGGACATCTGCATGCCGATGACTGGACACGCCTGGCCGAAGCGGTTGATCGCCTTTGGAAATGTAACCTCTTTATTGATGACACAACCGATATGTCGGCGCTCGAAATGCGTTCAAAGTGCCGAAGACTAAAAGCAGAGCATGGTCTGGATCTGGTTATCGTTGACTATTTACAGCTGATGCGTGGATCATCTAAGGATGCCGAGAGCCGCAACTACGAAATCACCGAAATTGCACGGGGACTGAAAAACCTTGCCAGAGAAATGGATTGCCCTGTCATCGCGCTGTCGCAGCTTTCCCGCCGCGTGGAACAGCGTGAAGACAAACGCCCAATGCTCTCTGACCTCCGGGAATCAGGCGCAATCGAAGCCGAAGCTGACATCGTTGGCTTCATCTACCGGCCAGCCTACTATGCACGGAAAGAAGCCGTAAGCATGGAAGAGGATGACCAAAAGGATGCAACAAAGGCAGCTGATAATGCCTACAACGATGCTGAAGAAGCTGAATTTATCATCGCAAAGCAACGTAATGGACCAACGGGTACAGTAAAGCTCGCATTTATCCCTAAGTATGCCAGGTTTGAGAATTTGGCTCAGCGTCCGGATGATGGCTTGTTATGACAGGGTTGACTGGTATGCAGAGTCTGGTGTACCTCGCCCCCTGCCGCATAAGTCAGCGCGCAGAGTCGACCTCTGGGATAATGACCTTCGTGGCCCGACAACGTAAGTTTCAGCTGGAATGGGCGGTTCGAATCGCCTGTTATTCGTGTTATTGGAGGTAGCCTCGAAATGAAAATCCTCGTGATTGGTGGTGGGGGACGCGAACACGCTATCTGTTGGAAACTCGCGCAGTCCAAGGATGTCCGCAAAATCTATTGCGCTCCGGGTAATGCGGGTACGGCTGAGGTCGCTGAAAATGTCGAAATAGCCGTCTCAGATATTGCTGGTCTCGTCCAGTTTGCACAACATCAGCAAATCGACCTGACCGTTGTTGGTCCCGAAAAGCCACTCATTCTCGGAGTTGTGGATGCTTTCGAAGCAGCAGGGCTTCGTATCTTTGGGCCAACCGCTGAAAATGCACGCCTCGAAGGCTCCAAAGTGTTTTCCAAGCAACTCATGAGGCAATCCGGCGTACCTACGGCAAGCTTTGAAGTCTTTGATAACCCGGCCGCGGCGTTGGACTATCTTGCCGCTTCAAACTTTCCGATTGTAATCAAAGCCGATGGAGATGCAGCGGGTAAAGGTGTTATCGTTGCTGCAAGCCTTGCCGAAGGACAGGATGCGATTAAACGCATCATGGTAGACCGTGAGTTTGGCGCGAGCGGTGACAGAGTCGTCATCGAAGCATGCCTCACGGGCCCGGAAGCAAGTCTGATGGCATTTGTTGATGGCGATACGGTCGTTCCGATGCTACTGGCACAGGATCACAAACGCATTGGCGAAGGGGATACCGGACCCAATACCGGTGGTATGGGAGCATATGGTCCCGTTCCAGGTATCACCCAGGATGAAATAAATGCCATGTGTGATCTCATCATCAAGCCCGCGGTTCGAGCGATCAAGTCAACAGGTATCCCATACAGGGGCGTGCTGTTCGCGGGAATCATGTTGACTCCCGATGGACCGATGTGCCTTGAATACAATTGCCGCTTCGGTGATCCGGAGACCGAAATCGTACTTCCGTTGCTTGAGACGGATCTTGTTGAGGTGATAAACGCTTGTGTGGATGCACGGCTCGACCAAATTGATGTCCGGTTTTCCCAGCGTAATGCAGTGACGGTTGTCCTCGCTGCACACGGCTATCCAGGGGCTGTACGCTCAGGTGATGAGCTGACCGGGCTGGATGATGCCTCGAAGCTTGATGCCGTCGCGGTGTTTCACGCTGGCACACGTTTTTCAGAGACGGGAACCATTCTGTCAAGCGGAGGACGCGTGCTGACGGTGACTGCTACAGGAGATAGTTTCGCGGAAGCCCGAGAGCGGGCATATGCAGCGCTCGAGCGGATTCATCTCGATGGTGGTCAGTATCGCCGCGACATCGGTTGGCGTGCTATTTCGGAAGGGTGATGTGATGACGGTACATCGGCGTGCACATTCTCATAATGATTACGAGCACACCCGGCCGCTGGTCGATGCGCTAACTGCAGGATTCGCCTCTGTAGAAGCAGATATCTATCTCGTCGATGGTCAACTCCTGGTGGCACACGACCGGAAGGATGTGCGCCCCGAACGAACACTGGATGCCCTGTACTTGCGCCCGATGATGGAGCTGTTACGTCGCCAGGGAGCGGTCCAACCAGGAATTGAAACGTTTCAGTTGATGATCGATATCAAAGCGAACTCAGCGGACGTCCTGCCTGTGCTAGACCGTGCATTACGTCCATACGAGCATATTCTCAGCCATGGGACCGCATCGACCTATGCAGCAGGTGCATTGGAAATTGTCCTCTCTGGTGACCGTCCAATCCGTCAGATCGCATCGCGACGGGAGCGAAACATGTTTGTCGATGCACGGGTAGATGACCTTAAGAGTCCTCAACCAGGTGTTTTCCGAATGGTGAGCGAAGCTTGGCTTTCACACATTCCTTGGTACGGAAGCGGACTGATGTCACGAAAACATCGGGATTGGCTCTCCCAGTACGTTGAGCGGGCGAATGATCTCGGAATAAAATCGAGATTTTGGGGTCTTCCTGACACGCCAGCGGGTTGGAGAATCCTCGATGCGGCTGGAGTGAGCTGGATTGGGACCGATAAGCTTGATGCATGTGCGGCCTGGATGGCTGCTAGGGGGCTTTGATGGAAAGCATTACGATTACAGGCTTTGGCTACACGGCACAGATCTGTCGTCGTGGGGGTGGATTGCAGGGACTCTGGCTCAATGGGCAGCCTGTTACGACTGCTTACTTGGACTTTGATGACCGGATTGGCGCTGAAGGTGACATTCTTGCACCATTTCCAGGCCGAATCAACAAGGGGCAGTACCACTTTGATGGCCAAAACTACCAACTGGCAATCAATGAGCGCTCGGGGCAACACGCAATTCATGGGTTTGTACGAACACTGCTATGGGATGTTGTCTCGCAAACCGCAACGGATGTCACAGTAGGAGTCACGACATCGCCTGTTGAAGGGTATCCATTCAGTGTCCGCTTGCAGGTCTGCTACGGGTTGTCGGAATCCGGATTGTCAGTGACCGCCACGGCGAAAAACGTCTCTGATCAGCGAGTGCCGTTTGGGATTGGATATCACAGTTACTTTGTGACCGGGGATGACTACGTTGATACGTGCACCCTCACCGTCCCGTTTGACAGTGTTCTCGAGTTTGATGCACTCATTCCCACGGGAACGATTCTGGATGTCGCCGAGGCTGGAGTTGATTTTCGCACACCAAGAATGATTGGTGCACAGGTCATCGATAACTGCTTTGTTTCTCCCCAAGGTCAAATCCCAACCGTGGTGCTCTCCGGAGCGACATTGGAAGTGAATGTGTGGATGGATGCAGCTGCCTATCCGAACTGCGTATTGTTTACGGGGGATACGTTGGTGGATGGGCGTAAACGTCGTGCACTGGCAATCGAGCCGATGAGCTGCACATCCGATGGCTTTAATCATAGCGAATGGGGACTGACATGTCTGAATCCAGGTGAGTCCTGGAGTGGTGCATGGGGAGTGCATGTCAAGGTTGTGAGTGGTTCAGGAAGTTAGAGTGAAGTATGTCAATTGATGCATTGTCGGCGATAGATGGCAGGTACGAAGCGAGTGTTGCTCCTCTAAAGGCACACTTGTCCGAAGTCGCACTCATTCGTGCTCGTGTCAAGGTCGAAGTCGAGTGGCTGATTCATCTGGCCGGTGAGCCAACCCTGCCCGCTGTCCGCTCTATGCAATCTTCGGAGGTCGATTTCCTTCGAACGCTGGCCGATAACATTGACAATGATTCAGCAACCGCCATAAAGGAAATAGAACGCACGACAAACCATGATGTCAAAGCAGTTGAATATTGGATTAAGCAAAACCTTGCGGGTACATCGCTGGAAGATTTGTCCGAATGGGTCCACTTTGCGTGTACATCTGAGGACATCAACAATCTCTCGCACGCTTTGATGCTTAAGGGAGCAGTTCATCAGGTGATGCTTCCAAAAGCGCGTGAAATTGTGGCAAAAGTCAGCCATTTGGCAGCACCACTATTAGACGCGCCACTGCTGTCGCGAACGCATGGACAACCGGCCAGTCCAAGTACGCTGGGTAAGGAGTTGGCGGTTTTTGTTCACCGATGGAACAGACAACTGACACAAATCGCCGCTGTTCCCTTTCTTGGCAAGATAAACGGAGCAGTGGGAGCATTCAATGCACACATTGTCGCGTTTCCTACCGCAAACTGGCCGGACATTGCTGAGCGATTTGTGGCAGGACTTGAACTAACTTACAATCCACTCACAACCCAGATTGAATCGCATGACTACATGGCAGAGCTCTTTCATGCCTGGTCCCGGTTCCTAACCATTTTGTTAGACTTTGACAGAGATATCTGGTCCTATATCAGTGTGGGAGTATTCCGCCAGAAGACGGTCGCCGGCGAAATTGGCTCGAGCACGATGCCGCACAAAGTCAACCCGATTGATTTTGAAAACAGTGAAGCAAACATCGGTCTTGCAGTAAGCCTGCTCGATCATTTGGGGGCAAAGCTACAGGTCTCACGTCTTCAGCGTGACTTGAGCGATTCCAGTGCAATCCGGGCTATCGGAACCGCTTTTGGACACGCACTGCTTGCCTTGATTGCTGCAGGGCGAGGCATCGGTAAATTGGAAGCAGATCGAGCGTTTATGCTTGCAGAGCTGGATCGAAACTGGGAGGTTCTAGCCGAACCGATTCAGACTGTGATGCGCGTCGAAGGACTTGACCGTCCCTATGAGCGCCTCAAGGAGCTGACCCGCGGACAGCGCGTTGATGCGGCCGGTATGCTTGCATTCCTGGATACGTTGGAATTATCTCAAGATGCACTCGACCGGCTCAAGGCACTTCGACCAGACACCTATATTGGCATCGCACCACAGCTTGGTGCAGCTGCACTTGGAAGTGGCTAAGCAGTGCGACAGTATTTGGGGCTGATAGCCGGTGTCCTCCTCACCCTGATGGGTACGGCATTTCTCCTGAGTCCATCGACACGCATTTACGGAGCAATGGTGATTGTCAGCGGCATTGTTGGCATCTGGTATGGGCTTGTCGCACTACGGCAGGCCCGCCAGGATCGTTATGATCTCTCGAAACTCTTCGAGGGAGAAGCAATGCCTGAGGGCGGAGAGGGCATTCCAGATAAATCTGGTTATTGCCCTGTCTGCGGCGCATTTATTACATCTCCATATGCGCCTTGTCCGAAATGCGGCGCTGCGCTGTAACGTGGATGCGCGTTAGATTTTGTCAGTTGGTGGAATTGTTGTGACATTGGTAAGTTCGTACGATTGACTTACTGTTTCATCAGAACTTCCAGAAACTTTGCAGTACAGCGGAACGGGTTATCAATGTCCGATTTGGTCCATCAAGCGGGTCGACGCGCGACAGAATGAACAGTGCACGAAAGGTAAGGTGTCTGCCAGCTGTACGCTCATAGCCAAGTGCAGACTCAAACTTTGACAACGGCTGGTTGCGATAATCCCATCGCTTCACGGCTGCGTAGAGACCTTCACGTGCGGATATACCCATGCGTCCATCCACATAAAATCCCCACACGGGTGCATCTTCATCTGCACCAAACACGACTTCGCCTCGTGCAGCGTATTTCCCAACAAAGTACTGGGCATCCGCAGCAAATCTGGACTTGACAACGGTAGGACCAACTTCAGTGCTTCCGGACAGATAGTTTTGCGCAAACGGCCCATTGTCAGGCAAGCGTCCCGTAAGCATCGATCCACCGATCTGAATACGGCCGGACTGTGTCAAAAAGTGGCGATCAAGCCGTGCCGCCAGAACAGTCTTGGTGTAAGCATGATCTGCATTTGGACCCGTGCCGGTTGTGATACTGCCGGCGTAGTGAAACGGACCGAACTCTCCTTCGATCATCGCTCCCCGATCTAATCGGATACCTACAGACTCTGCGTAGAGACTGGTGAACGGATGCATCGATGTGTCATACACAGCCGCGAGTCCAAATGGCAATACAAACTGACCTGCACGCGCAGTCGCCGAAGCGCCCGGGAGTTCAAAGCGGTAGTAGCCGTAAAGCTCCGATGTCGTAACGCGATCTGTTGATGGCATCGATTCCCGCACAACCTGTACGCGAATGCCGCCTTGCTCATTCCCCGATTTTGGATTTGCAACGATGCCATCGACGGTAAAGCGAGCACCCTGAAGCGCCTCGCCCGGAAGCGGGAAATGACCATTCGTCGCCCGGAAGTCGAGCGACAGATCCGTCAGAAGGGTGAACTTACGCTTGAAGTAAGGCGTTGGTGAAAACAAATCCGGATGTCGGGTGCTCGTGGCCGGGAACGCGAGGGATGGTTCCTCACGCTTGGTAGCAGGAGGTGGGTAAAGTGCAAAGTAGTTTGGTCGCTCCGGAGGGGGAGGTGCAGCGGAAACACCTGTCTGCACCGCTAGACAGAGAAGAGGCAAGCCGATAACGGCAGGCGTTGCACCAGCACCACGGAATATGTTCACGGTGCAATAGACAGCCGAACTCCGCCCGTAGTTTCATACATCCTTTTAGGCGTTCAACGTGGTACACTGCCAAGCCAAAATTAGCCGTACTCTCGGGAGGAAATCGATGCCAAAGCCCATCGTTGCAGTAGTTGGCCGACCGAATGTCGGCAAGTCCACGTTATTCAACCGCCTGACTGGGCGACGTATTGCCATCGTCGAAGATACTCCTGGCATCACACGTGACCGTCTCTACGCTGAGGGCGAGTGGAATGGGCGGGAGTACACCCTCATCGACACGGGCGGTATCTCAATGGATGCCGAAGATCCGATGCAAGCGCAGATACGTATCCAGGCCGAAGTAGCGATGGAGGAGGCGGATGTAATCCTCATCGTTTGCGATGCGACGCAGGGCGTTACGCCAAACGACATTGAGCTCGCGGACCAGCTTCGCAGGGCGCAGGGCACTCCAATGTTCCTTGCTGTCAACAAAGCGGACAATGTGAAACGGGCTCAGGATGCCACCGAGTTTTATTCTCTTGGACTTGGTGAGATATACCCAATCAGTGCACTTGGCGGGCGTGGTGTTGCCGACCTTTTGGATGACATCGTTGCAGCATTCCCTCCGATGGTCCCGGAACCTCAGTTCGAACATGATGTCGTGCGTATCGCGCTCGTTGGGCGTCCGAATGTTGGCAAGTCATCGATGTTAAATGCTATTCTCGGCGAAGACCGTGCAATCGTAAGTCCTGTGGCAGGGACGACACGCGATGCTGTTGATACTCCGTTTGAATGGGAAGGACGTAAAATCGTTCTGGTGGATACCGCTGGCATCCGCCGCGCCGGAAAAATCCAAGGCACCGTCGAGTACTACTCCGTGCTGCGTGCAACGCGTGCGATCGAACGCTGCGATGTCGCCATTACGGTCATTGATAGCATCGAGGGGCTGCTCGATGGTGACAAACGTGTGGCGGGGTTTGCACACGAAGAGGGTAAAGCCGCAGTGATTGCTGTCAACAAGTGGGACCTTGGTCGTGCTAAAGCCATGGCAACGTATCCGCAAAAGGCTCCAATGACCGCTGTAACGCAGCATATCCGTGATGAAATGCCGTATGTTGGGTACGCCCCCGTAGCGTTTTGCTCGGCAAAAGCGCGGAGTGGAATCGGACCTCTGATTGAAGCGTGTCTGGATGCAGCAGATGCGAATGCCATGCGTATCACAACCGGTGAGCTGAATCGAATCTTCCGGGATGCCGTCGATGCCAGGCCAACGAGCCATAAGGGGCGACCGCTTAAACTGCGCTACGCAACCATGGTTTCTGTCAAGCCACCGACGATTATTCTGAAGGTGAATGATCCCGAAAGCCTTCACTTTACCTATCTGCGGTATCTGGAAAATCAGCTGCGTAAACACGTTGCGTTTGAAGGTACCCCTGTCAAGATCATTCCACGCCGCTCGGATGGCAAGGACGAAGATTAATGTGCAAATGGGGGATTATTCATACCAATGACTTTCATGACCGGCTGTCCCCCGATGCTGCATCCCGCCTGATTAGGCTGGTCCAAGACTGTGACATTCCAAATGTTGTGTTGGATGCCGGGGATTGCATAAAAGCTGGAAACCTCGGCGCGAGCATCACTCAGGAACGTATCTGGGATGTGATGCGCGAGGTAGGCTACGATGCAATAACGATGGGAAATCGGGAAACACATCCGATGCTATCCGTCGTTCGTGGCAAGCTGGCCGGAGCTCCATGCCCAATCCTCTCTGCGAATCAGGTCGCCAAGACCGGACCTCTTAACCTTCCGTTCACAACACATATCATTGTTGAACGCTGCGGGCTTTCCATCGGAGTCATTGGCGTGACAATTCCGATGGTCACGAGACGCTCAAAAATGTCAATCGCATGGGATACCGTTTTTGAACAGCCCATTGATACAGTTAAACAGCTAACGCAGATGCTTCGCCCGCAGGTTGATGTCCTGATAGCGCTGACGCATATTGGCATCTCGGAAGATCGCGCATTGGCAGCAGCAGTTCCCGAGCTCGACCTAATCGTTAGCGGTCACTCCCATCGGTTGCATTCAGAACCGGAGATTGTCGATGGAGTCCCAATATTGCAGGCTGGTTCATTTGGACGGTTTGCCGGAATGGCAACGATGGATGGTTCAAAACTTGTTGATTATGCGATGATTGCATTGGATGGTGCAGAATGAGCATGGGCTGGGCTGAGACGACACTGTCCTGTTGTGTCTGTGGCACGCGTGGGGCAAAACACTGGCGACGAGCGGGCGATCACCTGCTGGGGGGACCTCGGTGCTTTCATGCTGTCAAGTGCACGCGATGCGGTACGGTAAGGCTGGATCCACGACCATCACCTGAGACTATGGCAAAGCACTATGCTCCGGTGACATATGCGCGTGCCGAAGGGGATGACGGAGAGAGTGGTTTGAATACCCGGCTCCAGTTTGCGGCTGATCAGGTTGCCAAGCGGATCATTCGGGCCGCTGGGACGTCACAGGGACGCCTTCTCGATGTCGGATGTGGAGATGGTCGTGTAATGGCAGCCATGCAAAACGCAGGGTTTGACGTGGCTGGAGTGGAGACGGATCCCATTGCAGCAGACCTTACCTTTGGCCGAACTGGTGTAAAACCGTTCATCGGTGACCTGCACGCCGTGAGTGACGCTGAGAGTTTTGATGTCATCTCGTTTATCCATTGTCTTGAACATGTTGGTGACCCGCGTGAAGATCTTGAGCGCGCTTTTGCCCTTTTGAAGCCTGGCGGAGTTCTTTACATTGCCGTACCAAATGCAGGATCACTGGAATCCAGCTTTTTTGGATCCTGTTGGTATGCATTGGATCTCCCGCGCCATTTCTGGGGCTTCAACCCGCGCTCTCTCCAGAGAATCATCGAAGAGTCCGGATTCCACCTTACGAGTACGCACTACCAGCCGCTCGTCAATAGTCTCCAATCTCTCCGCTACGCCTTGCGGGCGCTGTCTGGTAAACCGCTGGGTGACAATGAGGACCCGGGGTCTGGGGTTACTGATAAAGATGGAAGTCTGCGGACGAAACTTTTTATCGGACAGCAACGTGTTTCTGACATGCTCGGCAATGTACTGCAAGGTGAAGTGATGGAGTTTGCGGCGCAGAAGCCTGCATAGGTACGGGATGCACAGCCAATGATATTGATAAGTCTTATCGCAATCCTGACATGGTCACTTTGTGCAGTCGGCATTGGTCGTTTACTTGTTCCGGGCTGGACGTGGAGACCCTTTGAAAGGACTGCGATCGCGTGGACAGTTGGCACTGGAATCCTTCCGCTTGGAATTCTGGTTCTGGGTCTTGCTGGTCAGGCGAGGCCGATGGCAATCTGGGGCTTGATCTGCGCACTCGGTGTTCTATCCTGGCTGATTGGGTTCACACGCGAAAAGCCAAATTTGTTTCCGAAGAAGCCTGTCCTGAGTCTCCATGGTTTTTTGGCCATAGGAATGACACTCCTGTTCGTTGTCAGTGCAACAATCGCTGCTGCGGCTCCTCCCGGAACGCTCGAATGGGACACGCTTTCCTATCACTTTGCCGTTCCTAAGACCTGGTTGCGTGCGGGCAGAATCCACTTCATCCCTTACGATCATCACTCCAACTTTCCATTCACACTGCAGCTCGGATACATGGCGATGCTTGCCGCTGGTAGCGAAGCTGCCGCAAAGTGGCTGCACACCCTGTGTGGCCTTGCACTGACCATCAGTATTTATGCATCAACGCGAAGACTTCTTCCGTCAGCAAAATCTGCCCCACTGATTGCTGCCATCGTTTTTCTTGGGACGCCGATGGTGTTTTGGGAACTGACGGTTGCATACGTTGATATCGCAACAACATTGTTTGTATGGATGTCATTGTCGATTCTGTTGTTGCTTTCGAGTACCGAAGGGCAGGAATCACCATCGGCTTTGCAGAGAATGCAGCTGTTAGTTTTGAGCGCTGTCCTGATGGGATGTGCACTTGGAACGAAAATGACAGTCCTGGTGTTCTGGGGCATGATCATTGTCGGTATGCTTGCGTATGGATTCTTTGTCCGGCGAAAGCAAGTTGACATTGCCATCAAGCATGCGGGGCTGTGGGGTGGAATCGCTTTGTTGGTTGGGAGCCCATGGTACATCAAGACATGGCTATACACGGGTAGCCCGGTTTATCCTTACTTCTATGGAATTTTTGGTGGCCGATATTGGACATCTGAACACGCCGCACGTTACGCAGCAGATCAGGCGGCATTTGGTCTTGGAAAGAAGCCTGTTGATGCACTCCTGGCTCCGTGGAATCTGGTAAACGAAGCGTTGCTTGTTGGTCAACGGCCGTGGATTTTTACTGAATATGTCCAGTTTGGTCTTGCTCCGACCGTTGTAATTGGTCTGGTTGCCTTGCTTTGGATCCGTCCAAAGCTCCGGTATGAGGCCATTGAAATTCTGATGTTTGGTTTCGGTATTGGGGCGAGCTGGTTTGTCCTTATGCAACAAACGCGCTACTTGTTACCCGGACTTCCCTGTGCGGCCGTCGGCTGCGCTCTTGCATTTGCTGGCGCCCGAAAGTCATTCAAGCTAGCCTTTGCAGCTGTTTCGGTTATTTGT
The DNA here is from genome assembly GCA_964606305.1 of uncultured Armatimonadia bacterium. Taxonomy (GTDB): domain Bacteria; phylum Armatimonadota; class Armatimonadia; order Armatimonadales; family Armatimonadaceae; genus CAIRTT01. Next base: position 114,773 of record CAZSGJ010000002.1, on the reverse strand, counting down.
CTTATATGGACACTGTCCCTGGGGATCCCGCTTGTAACAGACGGCTGGTCAACCATCGTTGGCGCAAAATCACGTCAGGACTTGGTTACCCGACGTCTTGGTCCATTGGCACAGGCTTCCTTTTGGATTAACGAAAACACATCGCGAACAGCAAAAGTAGTGTTGTTTGATGAGGTTCGCGGATATTACATTGATCGCGAAGTTTTGTGGGGTGAGCCTAATCATGCAGATGAGCTGTTGCCCTGGAAGACGTATTCGGATTCTGCGTCACTAGCTACAGATTTGAAGCGAAGAGGCTTTACAACCATCCTGATAAACACTGCCAACCGCGGGGCGGACAAAGGCTCTGTCTCAGGGGGATGGCGGGAGCTTGTAGATGGGGCGATAAACAACGGTCAGTTCACACCGCTTGCTACCTTTGGCAGGGAAGGGAGGGAAACCGTTGTCTACGGCATCAACATCCAGTAAACAGATTCCTACAAACATCGTATTTGGGTTATTGGCGTTTATGGTATCCATTCTGTTTGCCGTGATGGTTCCTTTCGGCAACAATCCGGATGAAGCAGCGCATTGGGACAACGTTCGTCTGATGAGTGAGACGAAAAGCCTGCCTGTCTTTGTCCCTCCTGCGGGACGTGCCGAGCTGCCGGCTGATGTGCGGACATCCATAAAACGTGCTGCCGGAATATCAGAGCTCCCTGAAGGTGCGCTTAGCCGGGATGAGTCCCATCAGCCGCCACTGTACTACATTATCGCTGCTATTCTGCGTACTATCGGTGGTGACTACCTGGTTATGCGAATCCTGTCAGCGGTATTCGCTGGATTAACCGTTGCCTATTGTTGCTGGTGGTGTGAGGCACACTTCGGAGAGCAGTACGTTCGGCCGCTTGGAACGTTTCTATGCGTGCTTCCTTCTCAGGCTCAACTTGGAGGCGCTGTCTCAAACGATTCGCTGACTCATCTGTTGTGTGCACTCATCATTGGAGAGTTCATCTCAACAATCAAAGCCGCGGTTGTCCAACCCAGGGCACTTGTGATCTTGACAGCAGCGATAACAGCCGGCCTCTACACGAAACTAACGGTGCTACAGTTACTACCATGGCTGCTGATCGTGGCGGTCGGATGGAAAGTCAAGACCACTGGATTGTCAGGCCGTTTTATTGGTCAGATTCTAGGTGTGCTTGTTGTTGTGATGTTGCTCACATCACCGATGTGGCTGCGTAATCTCAGCCTTTACGGTGATCCATTAGCCCGAACGATCTACAAGGCCACCGGACCTAATTTTAGCCCTGCCGATATCGAAAAAGTTGCGGGATGGACCCACGCTGATTATCTCCGTCAGGTCGGTGTACGATCGGTGGCATCCTTCTGGTACTTCATACATCCAAACACACCACTAAGCAGGTTTGTCGGTGAACCAGTACCTTTCGCTGCAATCGCAGCAGTCATCGCTCCAGCACTCGTCGGATGCATGAAACTGTTACGTGATCCAGCGAGCCGGCGTGACATCCCCCTTCTTGTGACACTGCTTGCGGTTCCAGTGATAATTCTGCCGTTTTACTTTGTGTTTGTCTCACAGGTGTTTCAGGCACAAGGACGATATTTTCTCCCGGCGCTCCTACCCATCGCAGTCATAACGATTGCTGGGTGGAAGCGATTATCACCCCGAGTCGGGATTGCCTTTATCCCAAGTGCTATTCTTGGACTGTTGTTCATCAAGCAGCTTCTGGGCGGAGGATTTGCATCGCAATGATACGAGGAAGCCAGTACGTGCTGGCGATACTGCTGTGTGTTTACATCGCGATTGGATCGATGTGGGTACAGGTCACGCCTCTCCAAGGCATTCAGCTTCCGGATAATGTTCCAGCATCGTTGGCGAGTGAGACCCGCATGTACGGTCTTGGTCCTGATGAAAAGGAGCATCAGCTTTACATCGAATCATTGGCTGGTGGAAAGGGAATCCCCAAGCCATCTCCGGAAAAACGGAGTGATTCTGGTCAATACGTGTCCTACCAGGCGCAACACCCACCGCTGTTTTATGCCGCTGCTTCCGTACCGTGGAAGTTAATGTCCGGGTTCTCTCCGGCACTTCGAATCATGACGATTCGATGGATGTGTTTGTTGCTTGGTGCAGTAACCATTGGGTATTCGTTTTGTATTGCACGAATGGCATTCAAATCGGATGTCGCAGGCTTTGTTTGTAGTGGCGTGGTTGCTTTCACTCCGATGTTTGGTCATATGCATGGCAACATCTCAAATGAGCCAATGGCAATGGCTCTGGTGGCAGCGTCACTCTACAACGGAATGATTGCAAAGGAAAAAGGGGAATCCACGCGATTTATCGTCTCAGGAATTCTTTTTGGTCTTGCACTGGTCACACGTCTAACGGCTGGCATCTGGCTACCAGGACTGTTGATCATGTCTCTGTCCCGCCAGACGTTGATGAAACACGGCATACGCATAATCCCGGGAATTATGTGCCCGCTAATCTTCTGGATGATCATGAATCAACTGACACTGGGTTCTCCCCTAATTAGGACTTTTCATAGACCGTTAATCGATGGATCCCACTCGATAGGGCAGCTGATATCGACAGGAATCCAGGTTCCGGGTGCCGGTGTGACGTTGAATGTGCCAGTCATTCTGCTTTGGGTTGGTGGCTGTGCGACGATACCGATGTGGTTGATGCAGTTTCACATGGGAATCGATCTTGTCACATGGTCGGCCATAAGTATTATTTTAGCTCTAGCCATTGTTCTGATAAATCTTGACCAGTTCAGCAAGGTCAGACGAGGTATCAGTACGAACACGCCAAATGAGTCCATAAACGTTCGGGTCGCGGGCCTTATCGCAGTCATTCTGGCTGTTTTTGGTCTCTTACAACAACTATTGTATTCGGACTGGGATGTCGTGTTCTCGACGGGGAGGTATTCCATCGCAGCGGCAATCGGTGGAGCCCTACTCGTTTCCGGAGCCATAGACCGAATATCGAAGCGTAAAGCATCGGGAATAGCTGCCGCTGTGTTTATACTGGCTCTTGTGAGCTTCGATATTTACAGCACTACAACCGTGCGCGCTTTCTATCGTGATAAACCGACGCAGGATGCAATCCAATATGTGGAAAAGGCAGGCTAGGTCGCGAAATCTACCTGCCTTGAGCGGGCTTCGGCTTTGTGGGCGGATTTGGATCGATTGACTTTACAACGGTCATTGCCTGCGCTCCCGGATACGCCACTGTTATCTTACTTGTTCCAGCTCGGAGAACGCGGAGGCGACCACCCTGGTCCACAAACACTCCCTTGCCATCCGTTCCCCATACACCTGTCTCAACCGGACGTCCACTGCTATCCTTGAGGTCCTGTGTATCGCCTACTTTCAGTTGGCTGGCTGGAATTCCAGTAATGGTAAACGAATCCGATTGACCTTCAGGAGATTCACCGCTCACGATGAGAGCATCGGCCACAGGTCGCTGGCTACCATCCGATGGCGAATTTACGACAAGATTACGCGCAACGGCCACCGTGCTTCCGCCACCATCCAAGTTCAATCCTTGTGATGCTCCATTGGCAATCAAAATGCCAGCAAGCTCTGCCAGCGTCGCGCCACGACTCAACTCCGCCTGACGACCATCTATAGAAACGAGGATGACACTGCCATCGGGGCGAATACCGACCGCCGTACGCGGATGGCGGATCGTACTAAACGATTCAGACATCTTTTCCTGCTTATACCGGACATCCACCTTGCCATTGGTCAGGATACGGGGAGCTCCGGTAACGGCATCACTGATGTCAGCCGCTGCAGGCGCATCTGTATCGACAGGTGTCAGCTCACATGTAACGGTAATGGTCGTTCCTTCCGTGATAACGGGCCGAAGGGTTTCGTATGCTGACTGGCTGATTGCGATTGCGACGCGCGATGGAGACAAGTCCACCTGTGGGATCTTGTCAGTCAACGTGACGGCTGCTGTTTGCATTCCGATGTGCAATGACCCATCGGGAATTTCAAGAAGCAGAAAGTAGCGATTTTCCAGTTTTAGGGTCTGCGGACCGAACTGGGATGTATACGCAATGTTTTCTGCCATTGCCTCTGGTTTACGATTGATACCGCTCAGCGGGAGGGTTATCGACCCAACGGACAATGTTCCTTTGAATGTATAAGCAGCGATAGCGTATGAACCATTCTTGAGACGAAGAAATGACGAACGGCTTCTTGTTGGCTCTGTGATGAGGTTACCGTCCTCCATATGCAGTCCGATGGGATTTCCAGCAAACGGAAAGAAACCTGCATTAACCGCTGCCAGTGCCTTTCGCCTTGCTGCAAGCTTTGTGACGACTTCCCGGCCAAATGTAGGATCAGTGTCCCACACTGTGTCTCCTGCCAGTGCCGCACTAATTCGAACTCCGGGAGTTTGCGTGGCAACATCAAAAATATGGACAGCAAGCGGACCAGCTGGATGATCTACAGGGAAAAGGTCCTGTTTGAACACCACTCCGGAGCCAAGCACTCGCTCATAGTGCATCGCCTCCGGCGCCCATGCACATACGGATGTTCCCATCACCGCAACAAACATAAACACCGTGCGTGCATATATGCGCTTATTCACTTTCATCTCCAATAAAGTTCACAGCACACGCAATTGCTGCAGGGTGAAGTGCAAGGCTTAGGTGATCGGTGCCTTCAATGACTGCAACGTGCTTCGGCTCAATAGCTTCAATCAAGTGACTATGCGTGGGCATAAACGTGTCCTTTTCAGCAAGAATGAGCTGTGTTGGGACAGAAAGTGGTCTTCGATCAACAATTCGACCTGGCCAGCCACCTGTACGCATCATCGCTGCGAGCGCATCCAGGTCGTTCTTTCCGCGTTCGGCGAATGCTCGAAAGGTTCGCCCAACGGCCGAGGAAATCAAGTCTGGTCTGGATGTTGACAGAGCATCCGCAATCCACATCGGCTCCATCGGCGGGGGATATGTGTCGATGACCTTGTCTCCAACTCCAATCAATGTCAGCGACTTACACTTTTCTGGATGAAGCATCGCATATTGCAGAGCAACGGCAGCGCCCATGGAAAAGCCGATGATGTGGACCTGGTCTACACTAAATTCTGCAAGCCCGCATTCAATGTCATCAATGTGCACCAGCGGAAAATATGCGCCATGCATGTGTGGTTTGTCGCTATGACCGTGTCCGCGAAGGTCTGGACCAAACGGCATGTGGCCAGCATCCAGCAACGCGCGAACCCATCCTGCACCGTACCAGTTTCGGCGAAAGCTGCTTGAAAATCCGTGGATACAAAGCGTATCCGGGGGGGCGATTCCTACTCGCTGCCAATGGATAGATATGCCGTTGGAATTGACAAAGGTGGATGTCAGGTTTATGGAGTCAGACACGACCGTAAGTATACATTTATAGGGTCATTTGATGGCAGTTCAGAGGCAGAAAACAAGGCACCACGGTGGTACACTTCGCCCATGTCTTCGCTGATTCAAGGTTCTCCCTTTTCATCCGAGCCGGATGCACGCGGTCACTTTGGTCCATTCGGCGGGCGTTTCGTTCCTGAAACGCTGGTTCCCGCACTTGATGAACTATCAAGGCGCTACGAAGAGGCCCGCACAGATCCAGAATTTCTCGCGGAGTTCGACCGACATCTACAAGAATACGTTGGACGTCCAACGCCACTTACGTTTGCTGAGAACCTTACAAATGAACTCGGCGGGGCACGGATTTTTCTCAAGCGTGAAGATTTGTGTCATACCGGTGCGCACAAGATAAACAACACCATTGGGCAGATTCTTCTGGCACGCAAAATGGGCAAGCCTCGTATCATCGCGGAAACCGGCGCCGGTCAGCATGGCGTTGCGACTGCCACGGTGTGTGCCAAGTTTGGGTACCAATGTTGCGTTTACATGGGCGCTGAAGATGTTAAGCGCCAGCGCCTGAATGTCTTTCGGATGCAGCTGCTCGGCGCAGAAGTTCGCCCGGTGGAAAGTGGTACCCGCACGCTTAAAGATGCGACAAACGAAGCCCTTCGCGACTGGGTGACGAACGTGGCCGACACACACTACATCATCGGGAGCGTCGTCGGCCCGCACCCATACCCGGCAATGGTCCGTGACTTCCAGAGTGTCATCGGACGTGAGACACGCGCGCAAATGATCGAACGGACGGGACGCCTCCCGGATGCCGTTCTTGCTTGTGTGGGAGGCGGTTCGAACGCAATGGGGATGTTTCATCCGTTCGTTGGGGATGAATCAGTTCGCCTGATTGGTGTTGAAGCCGCTGGCGATGGTGTCGGTACGGCTCGCCACGCGGCGACGCTGTCGCTTGGCAGACCAGGTGTCCTCCATGGCTCGTTGACTTACTTGCTACAGGATGCACATGGTCAAATCGCGGAGGCACACAGCGTCTCAGCCGGGCTTGATTACCCTGGCGTTGGTCCAGAACATGCGTCACTAAAGGATCGGGGGCGTGCTGAATATGCGGCGGTGGATGATCAGGAGGCCCTCGATGCACTGCAATGGGTGAGCCGACGCGAGGGGATACTTCCAGCTCTCGAAACTGCGCACGCATTTGCACAGCTCAGAAAGCTTGCGCCGACGATGTCGTCCGACCAGACGATTGTTGTGTGTTTTAGTGGACGGGGTGACAAGGATGTCGAAGCAGTTGCGGAGCGCCTTGGAGGGATGCAATCTTGAGTCGATTACAATCCTGTTTCGATTCGCTTCGATCGAAGAATGAGGCTGCACTCGTTGTTTTTGTCACTGCTGGAGACCCGTTTCCTGGTGAAACATGGAAGGTCATAAAGACGATTGCGGATGCTGGAGCCGATATCATCGAACTTGGCATTCCCTTTAGCGATCCGCTCGCCGATGGACCGGTTATTCAGGCATCCTCGATGCGTGCGCTTGTTGCTGGAGTCACACCGCCATCCGTCCTGGAGGATGTAAGGGCTGCAAGGGCTGCCGGAGTGACGGTGCCGATCGTGCTAATGGGGTCTTGGAATCCCGTGATGCAGTTTGGGAGTACAGAATTTGCGAAAGCTGCGGCGGATGCCGGGGCGGATGCGACGATATTGACGGACCTGTCCCCGGATGAAGCGGACGAGTGGAAAGAAGCCAGCGTTGCCGCGGGCTTAGACACAATATTCCTCCTTGCACCAACATCAACACAGGTGCGCATGGATAAAGTCAAGCCTCTAGCTGGCGGTTTCATCTACTGCGTTTCACGAACGGGTATCACAGGCATGCACGATAATGTCAGCTCCGGGGTGGCAGAATTGGTGGAAACCATCCGCGGGAATATCCCCAATGTTCCGGTTTGTGTTGGCTTTGGTATTAGTCAACCTGAGCATGTGCGGGCAGTTGCGCAGGTCGCAGATGGAGCAGTCGTCGGAAGCCGGATCGTGCAGCAGCTGCACGAAACGCAGAGCCTCGATGTCCTTTCTGAAACGGTGGCATCCCTGAAAGCGGCAACAAAGCGATGAGCATATTTACGAGTAGTCAGCACCTTGCAGGGATGATTGACCAGACTCTCCTCCGCCCGGATGCAACGCGACGTGAGACGATTGAGTTTGTAGAGCAGGCATTGCCCTTTGGGTTTGCTTCCGTCTGTATCCTCCCTTCCTGGGTGGCAGATGCATCGGTCATCCTCTCAGATTCAACGACGAAAGTTTGTACAGTCATTGGTTTCCCACACGGCCTTGCGGCACCAGGTGCAAAAGAAGTAGAGGCGGCATTGGTTGTTGCTGATGGAGCTCACGAGGTTGACATGGTCATGAATGTCAGTGCCCTGAAATCGGGCGCCGAGCTCATCGTCTTTGAAGAAATAGAACGTGTTGTTGCTGCGGCAAGCCTGGGCGATGCGATCGTCAAGGTAATCATCGAGTGTGCGTATTTGACGGATGCAGAAAAGCAACGGGCATCCAAGCTGGCTGAGGAAGCGGGTGCGGCTTTCGTTAAGACCAGTACTGGATTTGCACCGACGGGTGCAACGGTCCCTGATGTCGCATTACTGCGGCAGTCAGTGACCAGTGCAGTGAGTGTCAAGGCTGCCGGTGGTATTCGTACGCTCTCATTTGCCGAAGAACTTGTCATTGCGGGAGCAACAAGACTTGGAACATCGGGTGGTGTGTCGCTACTTGCCGAATACGGTGGAGCGGATGCAAACGCCACGAATTCCTACTAGGTTCGTACCGCGTACGGTATCCTAGGAAATCCGGCCGGAAACGGTTGATGTATACGAAGCGAGGTTTCATCGTGCAGGGAAAGCTGATACTTAGTGCTGTTTTGAGTGTTGCCATGTTGGCTGGTGCGTCCGCGCAGGGACCGGGCGGGCCCGGTGCTGGCTTCCCACGTGGTGGGATGCAAGGTCCAGGTGGGCCAGGCGGGCCTTCTGGCGCACCTGCAAAGATCAAGCCTTATGCGGATGTCATCACCAAGGATGCCAAATCTGATGATGGTTTGTTCATGACACATCAGATTGATGAAAAGTACTATTGGGAAATCCCGGCAGACAAGCTCGGTGCAGAAGTGCTCTGGGTTACGACGCTGGATCGTTCACCGACATTTTATGGATTCGGGCAGACCGAGGTACAGGACCGCGTGGTGCGTTTTGAACGCCGCGGAGACAAGATTCTGCTCCGGTCGGTAACGCATACTGTACGTGCAGATGACCCAGCCGGTGACATGACCCGCTCGTTGCTGATGGCTAAGGTCGAGCCGATCATTGCGACGTTTGATATCAAAGCAACCGGTAACAAGGACTCTGTCGTTATCGATGTAACAAATGTCTACACAGGTGATATGGCGGAATTTTCGGCGAAGAGCTCTGTGGGCGCATCGCGGATGGATCCAAGTCGCACATTTATCGACTCTGTGAAGTCCTATCCTAAGAACATCGAGGTCAAGCTAACCGCAACCTTCGTGGCCGGCGGAGGGGGAGTGAGTCCTCTGGGCCGCCGTGGTGGCGACGGACCATCCCGTGACTCCAGCACCGATGCCATTACCGTCGGCCTGCATCACTCAATCATTGCTTTACCAGAAAAGCCGATGATGCCCCGCTTGGCAGATTCGCGTGTAGGATGGTTTTCGACCAGCCACTATGAGTTCGGTACATCGGAAGCACCGGTAAAGACTGTTACGATACTTGACCGATGGCGATTAGAGAAGAAGGATCCGCGTGCGGCACTCTCCGAGCCTGTCACTCCTATCACGTACTACCTCGGTTCTGAAATTCCAGCAAAGTGGAAGCCGTACGTAAAGCGTGGCGTGGAAGAGTGGAATGCAGCATTCGAAAAGATTGGTTACAAGAACGCAATCGTCTGCCGCGATATTCCAACCAAGGCTGAGGATCCTGAGTTTGATCAGGATGATGTTCGCTACACCGTGATTCGGTGGTTGCCAAGCGGTGTTGAAAACGCCTATGGTCCACACATTTCTGATCCACGCACCGGTGAAATTATCAATGGTTCACCCAAGATATTTCATTCTGTTTTGAAACTCAGCAATAACTGGTACTTTGCACAGGTCTCCCCGAACGACCCACGTGCGCAGAAACTACCGTTGCCAGAGGACCTTCAAGGAGACCTTCTGGCGTATGTGGTAACCCACGAGGTCGGTCACACGTTGGGTCTACCGCATAACATGCGTGCGTCGTCCACGTACTCGATTAAGCAACTTCGCTCAAAGGAATGGACTGAGAAGTGGGGCGATGAGTCATCCATCATGGACTACGGCCGTTTCAACTATGTGGCTCAGCCAGGTGATGGTGCCCGCCTTATTCCGAAGCTCGGCCCATATGACTACTTTGCTATCGAGTATGGTTATGGATCGATCCCAGGGGCCAAGACACCTTCTGATGAACTTCCTGCCCTCAAGGCGATAGCGAATCGACAGACGCAGAATCCAATGCTCCGCTTTGGCAACCAGTCTCCGGAAGACCCAACACGCCAGAGTGAAGACCTTGGTGATGACACTGTTGAAGCAACTCGATTGGGATTGAAGAACATCGATCGCGTTATGGGCTTCCTCGTCAAGGCTGCAGCAAAACCAGGCGAAGACTACGAAATGCTTGCAGATGCATACAATACAGTCATGGGTCAACGTGCGATGGAGTTAAGGCATGTCCTGGCTGTTGTCGGCGGAATGATTGAAAACAATCAACATGCTGGTCAAGGTACACAGGTGAACTACACTCCTGTCCCAGCTGGAAAGCAGCGCGCTGCAGTTCGCCTCTACAACGAACAGCTCTTCCAGACACCTGCAATCATGGTTCGCCCTGATATCACGCGCAAGTTCAACTCATCCGGAATCGCTGATGCTGTTTTGGCAAGCCAGACGGGAATTCTCTCCGGGTTGCTACAGGATAGTCGCCTCAAGCGGATGTCAGAGCAGGAAGCGCTGACACCGAAGAATGCGTACACGGTTGCAAACCTGTTCGATGACCTGCGCACTGGCATCTTCAGTGAGCTCGTCTCGACCAAGCCCGTAATCGATTTGTATCGACGTAACCTTCAACGGAGCTTTGTTACAACATTCGGTGGCAAGCTTACCGGTTCCGGGGATGGCAAAGCACTTGCCCGCCAAACCTTAGTAACGCTTCGTGGCCAGGTCAAGAATGCCGCGGGACGTGCTGTTGACCGTGCAACGCGTGCACACTTGCATGACCTGCTCAAGGCAATCGATGATCAGCTCGATCCTAAGGTTGCGGCCGCGGGTGCAACGGCACCAACGGGGACATTTCCATTTCCTCGCTAATGCCGGGTAATGGATACAGGACAGAGGCCGGGGGAATCCCCGGCCTTTTGGTGTAATGGCAAGTTTCTCTGCACGTGGCGTCATTCTAAAACGCTATCCACTCGGTGAGAAGGATAAGCTCTGTATCCTGCTCACTCACACGCATGGAAAACTTAAAGTCTCAGCACGCGGTGCGAGGCAGTCATCAAGCAAACTCGCCGGTGTAAGTGAGCCGATGGTGATTCTCGATGCTCATCTTCATCAAGGCACTACATTTCATGTGCTTTCTCAGGCGGAAGCCATCGAGACGTTTCCAAACATCAAGACCGACATTGGTCTTATTAGTTTCGCAATGTTTTTGCTGGAGCTTGTCGAACGGCTAACGGAAGAAGATGATCCGGTGCCTGAGCTGTATGAGCTTCTGGTGAGGACACTCTACTTACTCGCGCCATCGAAGGATCCGTCATCGTTAGTACTCGCGGCTCAATGGCATATTCTCCATTTAACTGGCTATATGCCTAGGATTCGGGAATGCTGTATCTGTGACATCGAGTTGTCCAAATCCCTTGGAATGCCCTTCTATGCTGCGCATCGCGGTGGAGTTATCTGCCATCGATGTGCGGATGGCTATCGAGGAGAGACAATTGCCTTTACACGATCGCTCCAAACCGTGTTGCACACGATTGGTGACCTGATGACACCTGCAGATTGGTCATCATTTACGGTTGAAGAGTCGATAAAGCCATATCTCTGGCAGCTGGTCCGCAGCCATATGAAAGCGATGACAGATCGGGACTTAAAGACCATGGTCTTTCTGGATGCCCTGCGTTTTGATGCTATCGGTGAACGATAATCAATGTCCAAACGAGTTATACGACAAGAACTACAGTGGCCCCGTGTCCTGCTACGTGACCGGACGTTACGTCTGCTCTGGATTGGTATGACCATATCCACTATCGGGGACTTCGTAACCTGGACTGCCTTGACGTGGTTTGTTGCACAGAAAACAAATGATGGTGCTGCGGTTGGAGGAATGTTGCTGATCTGGGCACTGCCAGCAGCAGTCACGGCTCCAATACTTGGTCGTCTGATGGACAAGGTCAACATAAAGCCCTTATTTGTGCTCGACAATATCTTCAGAGGCCTCCTTATGGCAGTCCTTCCGATTTGGAACGGCAGCGGACACATTCCAATCTGGGCTCTTTATGGCGTAGGTGCACTGTGTGGCGCTCTTGCACCGGTGACAAGAGTCGGTACTGGTTTAATAATCCCTCGCGCAACAGCACAACGCAGGCTTCCATATATAAACACAGGATTTGCCGTAACGGAACAACTTGCAGGAATTCTGGGACCACTGGTCTCAGCGCTCGCAATCAGTCGGTTCGGTCCGATAAACGCACTCTGGTTCGATACGATCAGTTTTCTGTTCCTTGCCCTTATACTTTGGAATGTTCCTAAACAGTTCTGCTTACCTCAGAAAGACGATGGAACCACTCATCGGAGCCGTGATCAGGAATCGACGGTACCCCGAGTAAAAATGCACCCGGCCGTAATATCTGTCACGATACTGTCTGGACTGTTCTGGTTTTCATATGGTCCTACAGAAGCAGCACTGCCACTATACGTCCCGCGTCAGCTCTCCGGGGGGATCACAGAGCTTAGTTACCTGTTCATGGCCGTGAGCATTGGCGCGCTTATCGGTGGGTTACTTACACCCAGACTGGCATCACTGCGTCGGACTGGAATTATCCTGACATCCATTATGCTGGGTTGGGGCATACTACAAGTCGTGTTCGCATACCAGCATGACTTTAAGCTGGCATTCCTGATTTGGTTTATAGCTGGCATCGTCTGGGGGCCATATTTTGCATTGCAGGCAACATTTATCCAGCGGCGAACACCGGCTGATCAGCTGGGCAGTGTGATTGGGATCCAATCGGGAATACTAAGCCCACTAATGCCTCTGGGTGCTGCGGCCGGCGGGGCAATTATGCGAGTCATTTCCCCTGAACAGGTCGTTTTGTTAAGCGGCTGGATGTGTGTCATAGGAGCAGCGGCTATCTTTATTCCACCCTGGCTGCGAGAGCGGGATCCGGAGAACACCTTTGGAGAGATAGGAAACTGATCAGGCGGAAACGGCTTGAGCCGGTTAGCGGTTGTCGTTGCTGGCAAGAATTCGCAATCGAACATCGCTCATGTCAACCTGATACGTCAACTGGTTGTACTCATAGTGTGGTGTCGACAGTTCGTTGCCTGAAAATGTACGGGTGTAGGTACCCTCAATCGTAATCAGCCTGCCATCATTCTGATCCAGCCAGCTGTGGTGAACCGGGTTGTAGTATGAATATATTGGATGTGATGCTATTTTGACACACGACGTCCAAGGGCCGGTAGGCGATCCACCTGATGCCAGAAATACCTCGCCAAGGACAGATTCCGGTTCGTGAATCGCAGTGAACGTAAAAAGCCACCGCTTCAGGTAACTGTTCCAGCGTACCGAACCACGATGAGGAACCACAGTCCGACCAGTTTTGACTTCAGTCATCAAGAACCGACATTGGGCTCTCGACAGGTGACCGGTCTTGAGTAACGTGGCTTCGAGTTCGGCATCAATGGGGCGCCCATCCTTTCGCCACCTCCAAACGGGAAGCCCATTTGTATCTCTGTTGATGTCGCCATTTGGCATCAGGCACGTATATGTCTCATATGAATCGGCGTTCAGATATGCTCTGTTGGTTGACGGTACACGAAAGTTCGGAATCGCATGTCCGAAAAGTATAAATGAATCCGCCTTGTCTGTATATACGATTGGATGTCCATCCAAATGCCTCCAGGAGTCATTAGGAATGCGTTTAAAGTCGACAAACTTTCTGCGGATGGGGTCCCATCGAACGTGACCATGTGATACTTGCTCTTCAAGTGATTTCCTGTGGCTGGCGTAAGCGATAATCGAATCATCGGCCGCAACGACGCCACTTATCCATACGACTCCAGGTTCATTAATGTCAATGCTTGATTCTGCATTGCCTTGTTTGTCGATGGAATACTTGACGATGTATGGGCAGTTAATGAGCTTCGACTGGCGAATCGCGATGCCATTGGTTGTTCTGAAGTTGCCGAGGGGATAACCAGTCCAGTTCGTGTCACCGTAAAAGACATAGTGGGTGCCCTTTATAGATGCAGACTGGACCGAGTCCATCCCAGTCAATGGCTGTTCAACAGTGTCCGGTATCTTTCCGAGAGACTGTCCATGTATGTACTTACCAATACCTGTGACCCGTCCACTCCGCTGAGCGATGTTGGTTCGGCGCAGTTTGATGGTGTGTATATCTTTTTGCACTCGGAGACGAATGCCACGATACCCGAGGCCATCCACGGGAATATCGTAGCCCGGGCTGGTTACAGTCAGGTAAATCCGGGTTCCATTCCTGACATTAATCGGGATGTGAACATATCCGGCGTTGTCGCTGACCGCGACCACATTGTCTGTTGTTGTCGTTATGACGAGTGGGATTGGTCGGTTGTCAACACTGTCCAAAAATCGACAGGCAATGTAGTTCATCTTCATTTTGTTAAAAAAGAAGCCTTCGGAATCCGAAGGCTTCTGGTGTTAGTGCAAAGTGCGACGAATCAGAGACCGACGACCCAAACATTTCGGTACTGAACCGCATCGTGGTCACCCTGCAGGACAATCGGTCCCTTGGCGGCTGGTCCCTTGAACAGTTCGTATTGAATGCCAGTCATGTCGTTAAACGATTCGTTGTTGTGGATCACGATACCGTTCAGGATTACCGTAGCGCGTGGCTTTTCGATTTCCTTACCCGCAGCATCAAAGCGAGGAGCACGGAAGACGATGTCATAAGTCTGCCACTCTCCAGCCTTCTTGGCTGCATTTACGCGGGCTGGCTTTTGTGAATAGAAAGCGCCGAGGTTAGTGTTGTTGAGCTTCTCACCTTCCATGTTATGGATTTGCACTTCATAGCGACCCTGAAGGGCCACGCCTGCATTACCATGACCCGAAGAGGGTGTCTTAAACTCGACATGCAGGTAGCAGTCACCAAACTCATCACGGGTTGTGATATCAGACTTATCGGATGGAACTAGCTGGGACTCATTTCCAACAGTCCAACCAGGAGCATTTGTCGTACGACGCTTGTACCAGTTTGCAGCCACATCGGCCTGACGACCGCCAAAGAGTACCTTTGCTCCTGCGGGTGCAGTACTTACGGGTGCAACAGCGACAAGCGGAACTTGTGTCTGTGCATTGACGTTGTTGATGGAAACGGCTGCCATGGCAGCACAAACTGCAATCACTTCAATCATCTTTAACTCCCTTTCAATTAGGCCATAAGGTCCTTAATCACCTTTGCCGGTTCAACACCTGTAAGGCGCTGATCCAGCCCCTGGTACTTGTACACAAACTTCTCATGGTCAATACCAAGCAGCTTTAACACCGTAGCATGAAAATCATGGATGTGAACCGGATCCTTTACGATGTTGTAGGAAAAGTCATCCGTTTCACCATAAATCTGACCGGGCTTTGATCCACCGCCTGCCATCCACATCGTGAAGCAGCGCGGGTGATGGTCTCGACCATAGTTGTCGCGGGCAAGCCCACCTTGCGAGTAAATCGTTCGACCAAACTCGCCGCCCCAGATAATCAATGTGTCCTCAAACATGCCCTTAGACTTCAAGTCATTAATGAGTCCATAGCATGCTCGATCAATGTCCTTACATTGGCTTGGGAGGCGACCCGCAACGTTTGAGTGTGTATCCCAGTTGTTGAGATAGACCTGTACAAAGCGAACACCGCGCTCCATCATTCGCCGGGCCATGAGAACTGTGTTTGCAAATGAACCTGGTTTTTTGGCCTGATCACCGTAGAGCTCAAATGTGGACGCTGGCTCTTTGGACAAGTCGGTCAGCTCGGGGACGCTTGACTGCATTCGGAAGGCTAGCTCATATTGCTGAATGCGCGTATGAGTTTCGTCATCACCCACGGCTTGATGCGTCAGCTGGTTTATGGCTTTGACACCATCCAGCGTTGTGCGCCGAACTTTCTTATCGACACCGGGTGGATTGTTGATGTAGAGGATTGGGTCTCCACTTGACCTGAAGGAAACTCCTGCGTGCTCTCCTGGCAGGTATCCCGATTGCCATAGGCGGGCAGAAATCGCCTGAATCTGCGAGGTATCTGATGGCTGTGCGACCAACACGACAAACGACGGTAAATCGCGGTTCATCGAACCCAGACCATAACTTGCCCATGCACCTAGACAAGGTCGTCCGGTTAGTTGGTTACCAGTCTGCATGTATGTGATTGCTGGCTCGTGGTTGATAGCCTCTGTGTTCATCGACCGGATGAAGCACATATCATCCACACATTTTGCAAGGTTAGGAAGTAGCTCGGAGACCCACATCCCGCTCTTACCGTGCTGCTTGAATGCAAACTTCGATGGTGCAATGGGGAACCGGCTCTGACCGCTCGTCATCGTCGTAAGGCGCTGCCCATTACGAATACTTTCTGGAAGGTCTTTGTCGTACCAGTCTTGCATTTTCGGCTTGTAATCGAAAATGTCCATTTGCGGTGGTCCACCTACCATATGTAAGTAAATGACGCGTTTCGCCTTCGGTGCAAAGTGAAGTTTTGGCAGCGCGCCCGGGACTCCAATGGCTTTGGGAGGCGCAACCGCTGCAGCTGCAGACGCTACGCCGAGCTCAGCTAGCGCGGCAAGTCCCAGAACATTTTTGCCGCGTGCAAAGAACTGCCGCCGTGTCTCAAGACGAACCCACTCCTCATAAAGTGGGTGAAACTGACCATTGTCTTCTCTCATTTGACTAAGACCTCATCAAGATTCAGAACCTGGTTACACAACATTGTCCATGCAGCGAGATCTTCAACAGGAAGGTCCCGAGGGGCTGGTGTATCCCCGTAAGCAATCAACTTTTCAGCATCTGATTTGTGACTCTTGTAATAGACCTTCAGGTCATCAAGCACACTTGTCAGGATAACAACTTCCGATGTCTTCCATGGTCTGCTGAGAACGGCCATTGACAAGCGGTTAAGGCGCTTGTCCGTTGAACCAACCTCACGCATCAATTTGGTCGCAGTGACACGCGCGGCCTCCACAAACTGAACATCGTTCAGTGTGACAAGTGCTTGCAGAGGAGTATTTGTCCGCTCACGCTTAACCACGCAGGTCTCCCGGTTTGGAGCGTTGAAAATCTCCATACTGGCGGGCGGGGCTGCTCGCTTCCAGAATGTGTAAAGCGACCTGCGGTACAGACTTTCTCCCGAGTCACGTCTATAGTTCCGCGTGTTTGACTCAGGCATTGCAACTGCTTCCCAAACACCTTCCGGTTGATAGGGCTTGACACTTGGTCCACCAATCTTTGGTGAAAGGAGACCACTCATGGCAAGGGCTGTATCACGAATGGCTTCTGCATCCATCCGGAAGCGTGGACCCCTTGAGAGCCACTTGTTCGCAGGATCGATACGTTTCTTTTCCGGCGTTACCGTCGATGCCTGACGGTATGTCGCAGAAGTCAGCATCAAGCGGAAAAATGCCTTGATATCCCAGTTGTTCCGTCGGAATTCTGTCGCTAGCCAGTCAAGCAATTCCGGATGTGTCGGCAGCTCGCCAGTAATACCAAAATCTCCACTGGATTTGACGATGCCATTACCGAATACTTCCTGCCAGAAACGGTTTACCGTGACCCTGGTTGGAAGCGGGTTTTCTGGCATCAGAATCCACTGAGCTAAGCCAAGACGGTTTTTAGGTGCATTCGCTGGCATGGGCGGTAAGGATGCTGGCGTTGCTGGCGAGACCTTGTCACGACGTTTGTCATACTCGCCACGGTGGAGAATATATGCTTCCGGAGTCGATGGTTTTTCTGATGCAACGAATGTAGTTGTTCCACGCGACTTGATAAAAGCTTCTTCCTCTTCGAGCGCGGTCACACGGCTGAGCGCCTGGCGATACGAGGCGTCCATATTTGTCAGCCACCATGCATACAGCTCATCGATTTCCTTGTCAGACATCGATGATTTAGCAGCGATTGACTTGATGCGCGTGGATGACGCCATCGACATTACCGTCTGTGCAGTCAGCACTTTGCTAAAGAGGCGTACATCCTGAATCGCGACGCCTTCCGCACCTGCTCCCTGACTGCGCTGCCCAACTAACAATGGGACAGACGTCGAGATGGTACCCGTCAGCGAGTTAGACGAGTTATCAAGCTGTTTCTTCGAGCCATCCACATAGACGGAGAGTCCTGATGGCTTGCGGCTTCCATCATAGGTTACGGTTACATGATGCCAGACATTTGGTGTGAGTCTGTCACGGGTAACACTTTTAAGGGCGTTTTCTGGCCACTTGTTGATGAGGTGCGAGCCGATTTTGCCATCTTCCAGCCAAATGTCCCAGCCTCGGAAGTCGGCTCCTTCATCCATTTTTCCAAGAACGGCGCCACCTACGTTGCCAGGAATCTTGACCCAGACACTCGCAGAGAATGGCTTGGTCCCATCAAAATCTCCAGCAGTTCCAAGATTAACGGCGTGGTTGCCACTGCGGACAAAGGCGTCGCCATCCGGGTAGCCTTGTGTGTAGGCTGGAGTTCCCATAGTGGCAAACGGTGTTACGCCCGCCGGTGCAATACCGGTCTGCGCACCTTTGGTCGAAAGCGGCACCCGAAGTACTTGACCCTCTGGAGTTACTTCTGCAACAGACAATCCATCGCGGCGCGTCTTCGTCAGCCACGCGTC
Organism: uncultured Armatimonadia bacterium; assembly: GCA_964606305.1. Taxonomy (GTDB): domain Bacteria; phylum Armatimonadota; class Armatimonadia; order Armatimonadales; family Armatimonadaceae; genus CAIRTT01. The sequence goes on along the minus strand of CAZSGJ010000002.1, from coordinate 96,275 downwards.
GAACTCTGGTCGTGCTGTTTTTTTACGCTCATCTAGAACGGCACGGCTTGAGAGAAGCCCATCTGCGTTCTGCTCATAACGAATCTTGTCCGTCGCTGCTGGAACAAAAATGACAGGAGGAGTGTCCTTAATGTTCCCATCCATGGCCCGCTGTACCGTATTGTTGAAGAAGGCGGACATCGAGTAGAAATCACGCGCAGTGATTGGGTCAAACTTATGGTCGTGGCAAACGGCACAGCCCAGCGTTGATCCAAGCCAAACCTGAGCAGTTGTCTCCGTACGGTCACGGGCATACAGAACGAGATATTCCTCGTCAATCGCGCCGCCTTCGTTGGTCGTGATGTTACACCGTGTGAAGCCGGTTGCTACGCGTTGATCAAGCGTTGGTCTCGGTAAGAGATCGCCGGCGAGCTGCTCGACAGTGAACTGATCGAAGGGCATATTCTCATTGAATGCATTGATGACCCAGTCACGGTAAGCCCATATTTCGCGGTAGTTATCGAAGTGAATACCGTGCGTGTCCGCATAGCGTGCGGCATCCAGCCAGTATCGTCCCCGGTGTTCACCCCAGCGTGGCGATGCAAACAACTTGTTCAAGTAGCGTTCATATGCATCCGGACGCGGATCACGGACAAACTCTTCGACATCCGCAGGGGTAGGTGGAAGTCCGGTAACATCAAATGCTGCACGACGGGCAAGCGTTCTACGATCCGCTTCTGGGGCAGGAGTAAGACCCTTCGCTTCCATCGCTGCCAAGGTAAAACGGTCGATATCATTGCGGACCCACTTTGTGTTGCGTACAGCGGGAAGCTTTGGTCGCTTGATAGGCAGGTACGACCAATGCTGTTCGTACTTTGCTCCTGATGCAATCCAGCGCGTCAATGTATCAATCTGGGTGGGAGACAGTGATTTGTGACCTGGTCCGGGAGGCATGTGAAGTGGGTCGTTCTCTGGCCGTCGGATACGATCCATGATGCCTGATGCAACCGGGTCTCCCGGGATGATGGCCTGACCTGAAGAACGCTTTGCTGTCGCATCAGCAAAGCGATCCAGACGTAATCCTGCTTTGCGAGCCGCACTGTCAGGACCGTGACACGAGAAGCAGTTTTCGGCCAGGATTGGACGGACATCCTGATTGTATGTTGGAGCCTTGAAGGTTCCCTTTGATTTGGTAGATGGGGGAGCCGCTGCAAGCGACATAGAAAGCGCTGCAACCGGTAACAGTGCGAGGCCAATGCTAACCAGGGGATGCCTGTAGGTCGTTCGAAGCTGTTGAAACATCATGGAAACATCTCCAGTAAGGTCATGGGAACACCGTTGTCCACACCTTTCTTATTATCCCCACCAAGGAGGAAGGTTGGCAATGCCCATACACCTGCTGGCTGGTAGAATTTACACATGTTGCTTCCGATATATTGTGGATGTGACTGGAGAATGTAAATGCGTAAAAAGGTAACGGTAGTTGGTGCAGGGTTCGTTGGCTCAACCTGCGCACACTGGATTGCTGCTAAGCAGCTGGCGGATGTCGTCCTCATTGATATTTTCGAGGGTGTTGCGAAGGGAAAGGCACTCGACTTGTGTCAGGCAGGTCCCGTCGAGGGCTACGATGTGTCAATCACGGGTTCGAGTGATTACGCAGATGCAGCGAACAGTGATGTTGTCATTTTGACCAGTGGCGCACCGCGCAAGCCCGGTATGACAAGAGAAGATCTCGTAGCGGTAAACGCTGATATCACGGCACAGAATATCGAGGCTATCAAGGCGACGTCACCAAATGCATTTGTAATTGTTGTGTCAAATCCAATGGACACGATGACCACGCTGGCGCACAAGCTTAGTGGCTTCCCGAAAGAGCGCGTCATGGGCCAGGGGGGTGTACTCGACGCTGCCAGATACCGCACATTTATTGCACGGGAGATTGGCTGTTCGGTTGAGGATGTCCATGCGATGCTCATGGGGGGCCACGGAGATGAGATGGTTCCACTGCCTCGCTTCACGACTGTTTCAGGAATCCCTGTTACTGAGTTCATTTCGCCTGAAAGACTTCAGGAAATCGTCGATCGCACAAAGCAGGGCGGTGCAGAGATTGTAAAGCTGCTTGAAAAGGGCAGTGCTTACTATGCCCCAAGTGCCGCAACGGTTGCCATGGTTGAGGCAATCCTGCTTGACAAAAAGCGTGTCATGCCGGTCGCTGCCCTTTGCGAAGGCGAGTACGGAGTAAATGGCATCTACTTCGGTGTGCCTGTGGTTCTCGGTGCAGGTGGAATCGAGAAAATCATCGAACTGCCTCTTACCGCCGAAGAGCAGGAAAATGTAAATCGTTCATCAGCGCTGGTCAAATCCAGCTGTGCCGCATTGCCATCGAAGTACGGTGTGATCTAAGCCATTACTGTCAACAGCGCGACAATACAACACCGGGTCTGGAATTCATCCAAGGCCCGGTGTTTTGCTTTATTGCTTAACTGAATGCGTTGCTGAGCAAGAAATAGGTCAAAACACGTTTGTTTCGATCTTCGAATAAAAAGCCCCCGGTATATTTTTGCACTTACCGGGGGCCTTTTCATTCTAATACCGCGTTCATGTATAGACGGTATCGCGTAATCGCGAACCGACTTCCTGCCTACGTAACTTCGCAAGTGCACCAGACTCGATTTGTCGCGCACGTTCGCGTGAAAGCTGTAGCTGGCGTCCGACCTGTTCCAGAGTCATTTGCGCTTCTGCATCCGGGTGGAGACCATAACGTAGCTCAAGCACTTCCTTCTCACGCGGCGTAAGGCTGGAGAGCGCATGCTCAAGCTCTTCCCGTAGCGCACGGCGGAAGACCCGACTGCTTGGATGCGTAGCATCTTCAGCTGGCAACAAGTCACCGAGGCGAGTAGTTGAGTCGCCTGCAGGAGCATCGAGAGACATCGGCTCGGGCGTCTCAGCCTCGAGCAGCGTGTCAACCTTGTCAACCGGAAGGTTTATCTCGGTGGCGATTTCTGCCGATGTTGGTTGTCGATTAAGCTTTGTCGCGAGCATTTCGCGTGTCCGCTTGATCTTGCCCAACGACTCAATTGCATGGGATGGGAGACGAATCGTCCGGCCTTGATTCTCGACGGCTCGTCCCAGCGCTTGACGAATCCAGTGCGTCGCATAGGTCGAAAAACGGAATCCCTTGCGATGATCATATTTATCAACCGCATGGATTAGCCCCAGCGTTCCCTCTTGAATCAAATCCTCCATCGCGATTCCGCGATTTTGGTACTTCTTTGCAATAGAAGTCACCAAGCGAAGGTTCGACCGAACAAGCTCTTCACGGGCAAGTTGGGCTCGCCGTCTTGCGAACTCGCTTGCGCCCTCGCGCTCGCCACTCTTCACCCATTTACTGAGCTGACATTCCTGGGCAGCATTCAGCAATGTAGCGGCAGTTGGACCCCTGCGCTCTGCTAAGAAACTCTCAAAGGAACGATAAGTGTCTTTGGTGATGTCATCGTCTTCATCAGATTCGATTGCCTCCTGCACATTCTCAACGGTATCGATCTTGGCATCTGGTTCCTGAACTGTGGATGCTACGCCGGATGCAAGTGGCTCGGATCCAAGGTTCTCTCCGATTTCCAGTGCTTCCTGACGTTCTTGTTGCTCCATCTTACTCATTCTCCATCTCCATCAAAACCAAAGTGTGCTGAAACGTCAAATCGTTGCAGCCAGACAACCCGCATGGTGAAATCATTACGAACATTCAGTGTTGAAGGTTCCCCCGCAACCACATCAAACAGCGTATGTCACATGTGACAGTTCGCTGATTAGTGCGTGTCCGTCCGTAATCACCGAAGCGTAATATTACCCCCTGCATGGCAAGAATCCTGCCAGTTGCTGAAAATTGGTGAGGAAGTCTTAGGATTGCCTGAACCAACGGCAAGTCGGTAATATCGGTCATCATGTCTGATCTCCGATACAAGAATCTTGCGACTCTCCTTGTTATGCACTCGACCGAGCTTCAGCAAGGGGAAAGGGTTTTGATTCATACCACCGACGTCCCGGATGCCTTCGTGTCTGAGCTGATTCTGGCCGTCCGTGAAGTTGGAGCCTTTCCGGTGCTGATGTCACAAAGCTCACGTCTACTACGCCAGTTGATTCTCACCGGGAACGAGACATACTGGGAGACCGAAGCCAGATTGGCCATCGAGCAATTACAGACGGTTGATGCATACATAAGCATTCGTGGAAATGTAAACACGCTTGAAAACTCAGATATTCCTACTGACCTGATGCGTACATACCAAACAGCCTACGGACAACCAGTTACAGACTTTCGCGTCAACAATACACGCTGGTGTGCGCTTCGCTGGCCGAACCCGAGCTTTGCTCAGTCTGCGGGCATGTCGACAGACGCATTTGAAGACTTTTACTTCAATGTTTGTACGCTTGATTACGGAAAAATGGCCACCGCTGCGGCACCACTTCGTGATCTGATGGCAGCGACAGATCGTGTTCGAATTGTCGGTCCAGGTACTGACATCGCCTTCTCAATCAAGGGTATAGGTGCACGCATGAGCTACGGCAAGCGCAATGTACCGGATGGCGAATGTTTCTCATGCCCGACAATTGATTCGACAAACGGTGTCATAAGTTACAACGCGCCGACTCTGTATGCAGGTAAACCGTTCAGTGATATTCGTTTAGTCCTTAAAGATGGAGTCATTGTCGAGGCAACATCATCCGATACGAAGTCACTCAATGACATTCTTGATACAGATGAAGGTGCACGCCGAATCGGAGAGTTTGCCATTGGATTCAATCCTGTGATTCTGAATCCCATGCGTGATGTGCTTTTCGACGAGAAAATTGCAGGGTCATTGCACTTCACACCAGGAAATGCATACGCATCCCCCGGGAATGGAAACCGCTCCGGAGTGCACTGGGACATGGTCTTGATCCAACGACCCGAGTGGGGTGGTGGCGAGATTTGGTTTGATGATGTGTTGATTCGCCGCGATGGCTTGTTCATCCCTAATGCTCTGCAGGGCCTAAATCCCGGGAATCTCATCGGGTGAGCGGTATCGCTGAGCGCGATATGCGTGTCGTGCAGGAGATGTGGACACTTGCGAACAATGAACCCCTGACGTTGTTCGCATTGCAGAAGTATGGAGTTATAGACAGAGAACGCTATCGACGGTTTCACAACGGCATTTGGCTCGAACTGACCCTCGAGTGCGATGAACGCACAAAGGTGTGGTCGTACGAGCTGGCCATTCTCAGTCCAGATGGCTCGGATGTTGACCCGGACGTCGTGAGTTATTGGCTTGATGCGTTTCTTGGCAATAAGAAGGGGCTCGCGAGTCGTCGGTCGTTCATGCTTCGGGATGCCAGATACACCTTTCCGTTCGGTGGGTAAGGGGTTGTTGGGGTTATCAAAGCCGGTGCCGGATTCTTGGATATGTGTCCGTACCCTGTAATAAATTCTTAATTTTTCTGAAACTCGGCCCAGTTTCGGTTATCATATACATTGGTTACTGAACGACAACGTAGTGCGAAAGCAGCCAATGCTTGCGGAAGGCAACATGGATACTACCCGTTAGCGGTCTTCTTCCTCACGGTGTCGGATTTTGAAACCTGTTGTGCAACTCCAATTGCACGATGTATTTGAGGAAAATAATGAAGAATATGACGATGACCGTCGGCGCACTCGCAGTGACGCTCGCCGGAATTGGCGTCGCACCTGTGTTCGCACAGGATGGTCCTTTCAAGGACGTTCCAAATGATCACTGGGCATACCAGGCAATCGAGCGCTTGGCCAAGGACAAGGTCTTTATCGGTGACACCGATGGCAAGTTCGCAGGTAAGCGTTCCCTGACCCGCTACGAGCTCGCGATGGTTGTAGACCGTATCGTTCGCTGGGCGGATGCTACTTACGTTAAGGCTCCTCTGCCAGCAGCACCTGAAGTTAAGGCCGGTGTTTCCATGGATCAGGTTCAGGACCTGCTCGGTGGCTATGCCAAGAAGTCTGACATCCCTGCACCTGTTAAGGTTGATATGTCCGGACTTGCAAAGCAGTCTGACATTGACCTCATCCGCAAGATGGTTGCTGAGTTCCAGACGGAACTTACCACCCTTGGCGTGGATGTAGACAAGGCAAAGAAGACCCTTGACAATCATGAAAAGCGTATTGCAGCTCTCGAAGCAGCAAACAAGAACGCTGTCAAGATCTCCGGTGCATTCAATGCATACGTTCGTGGTGACTTTGGCACCAACGGTCTCGGTGCACTCGATTACAACAGCGCCGCAATCGCTGCTGGATCGACCGTTCTCGGTACGAGCACGGTTCGCCATGACCTCGATGTCAACATCTCCGCACCTTCGGTAGATGTAACCCTCAACTTCGGTAACTACCTGCCATCATTGGGCTCCATTGCTCAGTATGCAAACGGAACCGCTGATCAGGGTCAGACCATCTACAAGGCTGTCTACTCCACCAAGCAGAGCATCCCTGTTCTCGGAACGGTTGCAGCGAACATCGGACGTGTGCCAAGCCAAATGTCTGCTTTGACCTTCAAGGCATACGATGTTGATGCTTACTTCAACAACAACAAGACCGATAACGGCAACTACCTTGTTGACGGTTTGAATGCATCCTTCAAGCTTGGTCCATTCTCCATCACAGCGCTTGCTGGTAAGACGGATCCAATCGCTAACTCATCCCTGATCAATGGCGGAGATGCAACCCTCTCCACCGGTATCAAGGCTGGTTTGAAGGCTCCTTACACATTTGACCGTGCAGACCAAATCGGAGCCCCGAACTCCACTGGTATCACTGTCAGCCGTGTTGCTGGTGGACGTGCAGGCTTCAAGCTCTTCAGCATCCCAGTTGGTGTCAGCACCGTATTGGCAGCTGGACAGTCCAATGGTGACTTCGATCAGGTCAACGTCTATGGCGCTGATGCTAAGATCAAGCTCTTTGGCCTTGATGTCTACGGTGAGTACGCTGAGTCCAACACCCGCTTGGGTGGCGCTAACGTCAACGTTCGCGACAACTCTGCTTACAATGTACACACCAAGTTGTCCAACGGCTCCTGGACCCTGTCCGGTGGTTACCGTGAAGTTGAGCCTCTCTTCGGTGCACCAGGTAGCTGGGGCCGTATGGGTACCAACGTCAACCCAACCGACATCAAGGGTGGTTACGGATCCTGGAACTGGACCCCAACATCCAAGTTGAACGTTATGTTGGCAACTCAGAACTACACCGGTACTGACAAGGGTGGCAACACCAAGGATCAGAAGTCCGAGAACACCAGAGCAGGTTTCACCTACAAGCTGGGTTCAACATCTGACTTCTCTGTTTCCCAGGAAGTTACCAAGTACACGGATGCAGGCGCACTCAAGGGACGTGAGACATTCACGAACTATGCCTATGCAAAGACCCTTAGCGCTACTTCGACCTTCCGTTTGCTCTACCAGGTTGTTTCGTACAACGATGGTACAGCTGACGTCCAGAAGGGCGGAGTTGTTGCAACCCAGTTCTCGGTTAAGTTCTAACCTGAACTGCGCTTGCGCAGCTAAAAGTCAAGCCCCCGGTTCTCGCGAACCGGGGGCTTTCTTTATCGTGCTATAATCTGCCCGTATGGATACTGGAGATTTTCGAAACGGCTTGTCGATCTTGTTCAACAATGACATCTACACCATTGTTGAGTTTCAACATGTCAAGCCAGGTAAAGGCGGAGCGTTTGTACGTTCCAAAATGAAGAATCTGCGAACGGGTGCGACTATTGATCGTACTTGGAACGCAGGTGAAAAGATTGAACAAGCGCGCCTCGACCGTAAGGTGATGCAGTTCCTCTATTCCGAAGGTTCAGACTTTCACCTGATGGACATGGAGACCTTTGAACAGGTAACTGTGGATCGTAAGTTGATCGGTGAAAAGGAAAAGTACCTGAAGGAAAACACCGATGTTCAGGTCATTATCTTTAAGGAAGAGATTGTGCAGGTCACGGCTCCCGACTTTATGGAGCTGGTAATCACTGAAACCGATCCTGGCTTTAAGGGTGATACGGCATCCGGAGGAAGCAAACCTGCCACATTAGAGACAGGGGCTGTCATCCGTGTTCCATTTTTCGTTAATCAAGGAGATAAAGTGCGCGTCGATACACGCACTGATACTTACCTTGAACGCGTAAAGTAGGAAGAATATGGACCAGGAGCAGTATAGTCGCACTGGAGCAAGCACACCGGTGATGCTGGCCTTTGCCAGCAATGTGTTTCACATTTGCATCATCGTTTTTGGAATCGCCACGGCATACTTACTTTATGGCGTGTTTTTCGGTTTGGGAGACTTTGCATCTTGGGACAGAACGCGTCAAGTTACGATGCTTGGGAATATTAACCTTGCTGGAAATGCGATGCTTGCAGCGGCTGTTGTTGGCTCTATTTGCTCTCTGGTCATATTCTGGTTCGAGGAAACCGCAGGCTACCTGATGGCCATATTGGCCGGAGCTCTCTACTTTGGAGTACCGATGGCATTCGCCAGTATGGGTGGCGAGCCCTCGGTTGCTATGAGAATGACCGTGGCGAAGTTTCCAGTCGCTGCAATGGCGCCTGGACTGATTGCACTCATACTCGTTGTCCGGGACCTGATCGTTCGCGTGATACGTTCCGTTGAGCGCCAAAGCAAGGTTGCATCCGACTTACAGTTTGGTAACGATGCCAAGAGGGAAGACCGACCGGTCAGAATGTCGCTCATCGGTAAGTGCTGGGAAGGTGCTTACTGCCGGGATTATGTCCGAACACACTGTCCAATATTCAAAGCCAAGGACACATGTTGGCAACGACGGCGTGGTTGCTACTGCGATGAAGAAATCGTAAATATTGCGACGAAAAAGTCCCGCGGGACGGTCCTAGAAATGGCTCCGAGTGAGTCGCAAAATTACGCGAATAATAGCACTCCGAAAAAGGTTGTCTTTCTCTCGGATGCTCAGAAAGTCGAACGCTGCAGAAACTGCATCATCTATAATGAGCATCAACGCGAGAAGTACAAGATTCTCTTGCCAGTGGTGATGACGCTGTCTATTGCCTTGTGTGCTTTCCTTGGATATGAGATGCGTGATTCCGTTGGTAATGTGATGAATGCCATCGAGATGACAGTTCGGAGATTCGCTTTTACGGGCGATCCTACGACTGCGATAAAGGTTGCTAAGCCGAACGAATCCGCCATTTGGTTGTTTGTCATTGCCGGTTCGATCATGGTCATTGCAAAGATTATCCATGCACTTGAATGGGCTATTTTTGAAAAGAAGTGGTAACGATGGATACGAGTTTGATTGAAGCCTATGCGGCAGCGATGTCATCGCAACCACAAATGACAGAGCTTGAAGTCATCGCCGATGGCATCCATGTTCGCTTGCGGCGCAGTATTGCTATTTCTGATGTTGATGTTCCTGTGGATTCTGAGAGCATTACATCGGCAGCGGACAAGACGGCGACCCATTCCGTTACCGCACAAAGTGTGGGCGTGTTTGTGCCCGCTGAGCCGGCATTTGTAGTTGGTGACATCGTTGACGGTACTCGGGCGCTTGGTGCTGTAGATACGGTCGGCATCACCAATGCGATTGTTTCTCCGGTTTCCGGTGTTATTACCGCAGTTCACGTGGAGCCTGGTCAACCTGTGGAGTATGGTCAGATTTTGTTTGCGCTTCTTGAGAGTAAATCCAGTTGAGACGCGGATTTTCACTCGTCGGGACTTTGCTTACGATTGCCATAATTGCTGTGCTTGCTGTTTTTGTTGTTCGTTACGTAACAGGCGGCGGTGGCGTTGACAAAGCCGGTCGGAAAGTACCGACACCGACGCAGCGTGCAAGAATCACTGCAGGTAATGAGTACATTTCGCAAATACAGCAAGCGATTACGATGTACAAAATGGATCACGATGATCAGTTACCGCCAAGCTTGAGCGACTTGAAGCCATACGGGGTGACAGAGCAAATGATTGTTGATCCAAACACGAAGACTCCCCTCAACTATGATCCTGCTACAGGTGTTGTAAGCCAATCTGCTGGATTCATTTCGACCTCCAACCCTTAACGGAGATAGACGTTACACAGATGTTTAAGAAAGTTCTCATTGCCAACCGTGGCGAAATAGCTGTGCGTGTCATCAGGGCATGTCGGGAGCTCGGTGTGGCAACGGTTGCCATCCACTCCGATGCCGATGCAGACTCATTACATGTGAGGCTCGCGGATGAAGCTGTTTGCGTAGGACCCAGTGCCAGTAAAGATTCGTACCTCAACATTCCGAATATCGTGGCTGCAGCGCGCAACACAGGTGCAGATGCTGTTCATCCGGGCTATGGATTTCTGTCCGAAGTGGCTAGTTTCGCCGAGATCTGCAATGCCATTGGCGTAAAGTTCATTGGTCCTCCTGTATCCGCCATTGAACAAATGGGAGACAAGGCAACCGCCCGTGAAACTGCACTCGCTGCTGGCGTCCCCACAGTTCCTGGTTCAGATGGGTTGTTGACATCGGATGAAGATGCACGTCGTATCGCCGGAGCGATTGGTTATCCGGTTGTCGTAAAGGCAACAGCAGGCGGTGGTGGTCGGGGAATCCGCGTTGCATGGTCTGAAGAAGAACTTCTCAAAGTGTTGAAAGTGGCTCAGGCAGAAGCGGAGGCTGCGTTCGGCAATGCGGGCGTTTATCTTGAGAAGTACATCACGGACATGCGTCATATAGAGGTGCAGATCCTCGCAGATGAACATGGCAATGTAATTCATTTGGGGGAGCGGGAATGTACGGTGCAAACTGTGCGCCACCAAAAGGTTGTCGAGGAAGCGCCCAGTGTTTCGCTCACGCCTCATCAGCGTACTGCAATGGGCGAGGCTGCTGTTCGTGCCGCGAAAGCGGTTGGGTACGCAAATGCCGGAACTGTGGAGTTCATTTACACGCCAGATGGTGACTTCTACTTCATGGAAATGAACACCCGCATTCAGGTAGAACACCCTGTTACCGAGGCTGTAACTGGCATTGACCTCGTAAAGTGGCAGATTCGGATTGCTGCAGGTGACCAACTTACTATTTCCCAGGACGATGTCAATTGGAATGGTCACTCAATTGAGTGTCGCGTTACTGCACAGAATCCAGACAAGGGATTTGCTCCGAGTGCTGGCAAAATGTCATCCTTCATCATGCCTGGCGGACTCGGTATCCGTATTGATTCGCAGTGTTACTCCGGCTACACGGTTCCTCCGTATTACGATTCAAACCTTGCTAAGTTGATTGTTTGGGCGCCATCCCGAGACGAAGCAATCGTACGAATGGAATGTGCATTGTCAGAAGTTTCTGTTGATGGACTGCCTACAAACGTATCGTTCCTGAAGACAATCCTTGCCGATGAACGGTACCGAACTAATGCGATTTCGACAAAGTTCCTCCCAACCTTGATGGATGAGTTGGGGTTGTAAACCGTGCTCGTGAACATTTCCGAATCAGAAGAACAACTTCTCAAAACAATTGAGTCCAATGCTCGCATAACGGATGATCAATTGGCCACCGTACTTGGATCTGATGTAGAAACTGTACAACGGATGCGTGTCCGCCTCGAGTCGATTGGAGTCATCGCAGGTTACCGTGCGAGAATAAAGTGGGAAGCGGTGACATCACCTCCCGTGGAGAGCTTTATCGACTTGGCGGTGCAGCCTGAACGCGGATACGGTTACGATCGGATTGCAGACCGCATACGCCAGTTTCCTGAGGTGGTAAGCGTGCATCTTGTTACGGGATCGCAGGATCTCCGCGTGGTTGTGCGTGGGCAAACGATGCAGGATGTCGCCAGCTTTGTTGCAGAACGTTTGGCAACTATCGATGGCGTTCGCGGCACGGCCACCCGCTTCGTCCTTAAGTGCTACAAGCAGGAAGGGGATGCCTTTGCGAGACCGGCTAACGACGAACGTCTGGCGGTTACGCCGTGAAAAGCCTCTCAAAAACAGTAACTAATCTGCCAGCATCCGGCATACGAAAGTTTTTTGACCTTGTTGCGGAGATGGATGATGTCATCTCGCTGGGTGTAGGTGAACCTGATTTCATAACACCTTGGAGAGTCCGCGAGGCTGCAATACACAGCCTTGAGCAGGGTAGAACGACCTACACCAGTAACTATGGACTATTAGAGCTTCGGGATGCGATCGTCCAGCTCGTCTCCAGCCGTTACGGCATTGAATACAACCATCGAAATGAAGTCCTCATCACGGTTGGTGTCTCTGAGGGACTCGATGCGGCATTCCGGGCGATATTGAATCCTGGCGATGAAGTCCTCGTACCGGAACCGTGCTATGTGTCGTATGCGCCATGTGTGATGTTTGCTGGTGGTACGCCCGTTCCTGTTCCCACACGTGCCGCGGATGGCTTCAAGGTCCGTGCTGACCAGCTTTCCCGTTTCATTACGCCCAACACAAAGGCCATCCTGCTCAGCTATCCCACGAATCCGACGGGTGCAACGATGGGCAGAAGAGAGCTTCAGGATGTTGTCGATGTTGCTGCGTCGCACGATCTCTATATCCTCACCGATGAAATCTACGACCGCCTGTCATACGATGCGCCCCACGTTTGTGTGGCCGGACTGGATGGTGCCAAAGAACGCACGATTTTACTAAATGGGTTTAGCAAAGCTTATGCGATGACTGGGTGGCGTGTCGGGTATGTTTGCGCACCGGCACCGATTATCGAAGCGATGATGAAAATCCACCAGTACACAATGCTATGCGCTCCCATTACATCGCAGATTGCAGCGTTGGAAGCTATCAGACATGGTGAGCGAGATGTCGCCGACATGGTGGAAGATTATGATAGACGGCGCAGGATGTTTGTTGCTGGCCTAAACCGTGTGGGTATTCCGTGTGAACTTCCTGGTGGTGCATTCTATGCTTTTCCAAACATTGAACACACTGGATTGGATGCATCAACGTTTGCGGAGCGACTCCTGCATGAAGAACGGGTCCTAGTGGTTCCCGGAGATGTCTTTGGTCCGGGAGGTATGGGGCATGTGCGCTGTTGTTATGCCACAGCCCCGAAACTTCTCGAAGAGGCGATTGTCCGGATAGGTCGCTTTGTTGACTCACTTTGATTGATTTGACGGGAAGGCTGGTGTATTCGTCTTCTTCCCGTTAGCCTAAAGCATCAATCTGAGACCCGAGCTGTTCCCATTCGCACATCAGTTGCTCGAGCTCCTGCCCGCTAGTCTCGTATGCCTTTGCGTCAGCGATTGCTTCATCGGGGCTTGAAGGAGCAGATAGGCGCGCTTCTATCGCTGTGATTGTCGCTTCAAGCTCAGCAATCTTTGCTTCGACTAACTCCAATTTTGACAATAACTTTCTCTTGTCGCGGCTTCGTTGCAGCGCGCTGGGAGCATTTTGAATGACTACTTGGTCTGCGGTCTTCTTGCGCAGCGGCTGCGACTCTGCTGCCTCCATTGCATCCCTCCATGCCGAATACGGCATGTCATAAAGGACACAATTTCCTTGGCCATCAAAGTAAAGCGTTTTGTTTGTGGTCTCATCCAACAAGGACCGATCGTGGCTTACGACGAGTAAGGTACCGGCGAATTTCGACAGAGTTTGCGCAAGGGCATCACAGGAGAAGACATCTAAGTGGTTTGTCGGCTCATCCAATATCAGGAGATTTGCCGGAGACAGCACCATAAGGGACATCGCAAGCTTGGCACGCTCGCCTCCGGAAAGACCTGAGACTGGTTTAAACACATCCTCGCCAGTGAACAAGAACTTTGCCAAGTGGGTTCTGCATTCGGCGATGGTCAGACCCGCTCGATCGTAGAAAGCATCAAGCAGCGATTCATCGTCTCCGAAGTCATCTTGCTCTTGCTTATGATGTGCAATCTTTACTCCATGACCGGTACGAATGTATCCGGAGTCAATGGAATCATCACCGATGAGCATATTGATCAACGTCGTTTTTCCCGCGCCATTGGGACCCACAACACCGACGCGGTCTCCGCGTCGAAGCGTAAAGTTGGCATTGCGGACAATTGTCCGGTCACCGAAACGTTTGGTGAGATTCTGCGCAACCACGACATCCAACCCGCTACGACCAGCATCACCAATAGCAGCCCGCATCATCGCGCCGTCGTCCATTGGGCGCTCTATGCGCTCGAGACGATTCAGCACCTTCTGGCGTCCCATCGCATTGCGGGTGTTTTGACCAGCTTTGTTCCGCCGGATGTACTCTTCGGTCTTTTGAATATGTGCCTGTTGTCTGAGATATTCATCAAGCTGCTGTTGGCGTTCGGCATCCCGCCGTTGTCGGTATTCTGAATAGGAACATCCATACACGGTCACCCGATGTGCATCAACTTCCCACGTAGCTTTCGTAACCCGGTCCAGAAAGCGGCGGTCATGGCTTACAACAAGGACGGCTCCTGGAACCTGCACCAGAAAGTTTTCAAGCCACTCTATGGCCTTGATGTCAAGGTGGTTTGTTGGCTCATCGAGGATGAGGACTTCCGGACTCGTTGCGAGCAACCGGGCCATTGCAAGTCGGGTCTTTTCGCCTCCGGAGAGCACCGAAACCTGTTTTTGCCATGTGGATTCCGGGAAACCAAGGGCCTTAAGGGATGCATGCAGTCCATCGACTGCATAATGACCACCAAGATACTGATAGCGATCCTGAGCTGCACCGAGTGCTTCCGTCAGCTCCTCATCTGTCGGATTCTCGGCCAATGCCTCTTCCGCTCTTCGCAGTTCGCCTTCAGCATCCGCTACAGCGCTAAGTGCCACTTCTGCAGCCTGAATCACTGTTTGTGATTCATCAATTGACTGAATCTGCGATAAGTATCCAATCCGGATACCTTTGGCAATATGAATACTGCCACCAGCGGGTTGTTCAATGCCAAGGATTGCCTTGAGTAGCGTTGTCTTGCCACCACCGTTACGACCTACAATTCCGATACGTTCACCACGTGCGACCGAAAGAGAGACGTTTTCCAGAATCGTGTCCGGTCCATACTCCATCGTCAGGTCGGAAATTGTAATGAGGCTCATATCGACGCATAGTTTACCGTTGGAGGTCGGGAACCACACAGGATTGCCTTTGGTACACTGACATATGGAGCCCTTGGAAGATGCCGTTTCGGCTGTAGTACCGGTTGTGCGCATGCCCTACATGAACCGTGAGCTGTCATGGCTGGACTTCAATGCGCGCGTTCTTGATGAAGCATTCGACACAAGGCATCCCTTGCTGGAACGAGTCAAGTTTCTGGCTATCTTTGGCAGTAACTTGGATGAATTCTTCATGATTCGAGTTTCCGCGTTACAGGCGCAGCGCTCAGCCGGGATAGTAGATCGCGGAGCTGATGGTCTTACTCCGGCGGAAGCCTTGGAGAAAATTGGTACCAAGACGGCAGCTTTGGTGGATCGCAGTCAACAGTGTCGACGTCAGCTGATTAGTGAGCTGGCCGTCAAGGGCATTCGGGTGATGAATGTTGAAAGCCTTACGGAAAAGGAACAGGCGACGCTGTCATCTTATTTTGATGACCATATCTTCCCGATTCTCACTCCATTGGCAGTTGATCCGGGTCATCCGTTTCCACACATTTCAAGTCTGTCACTTAACCTTGCCGTCACCCTTGATGATGAAGGAATGGAACGTTTTGCCCGTGTAAAGGTTCCGGCAACTTTGCCGCGACTGCTACCCGTTGGTGACCGCGTAGCACCGACGTATGTTTGGCTGGAAGATGTCGTTGCGCGACACATCGGACGGCTGTTTCCGGGCTATGTTGCGACGGGGGCGTATCCATTTCGTGTGACGAGGGATGCCGATGTCGAGATTCGCGAGGCGGAAGCAGAAGACCTGATGCAGGCCGTCACGGCGGACATTGAACGAAGGCATTTCAGTTTCGTTACTCGCCTTGAGGTTTCCAGTGATATGCCGGGACATATCCGGGAACTTCTTGTTCAAGGTCTTGAAATGGATGCCCGTAATCTCGCGGTCAGCATTGAGACCGGCCCTGGAGTTCTTGGCGTTTCAGCATACATGGAGCTGGTTGGTTTGCCATATCCCGAGCTCAAGGATGCGCCGCATGTGCCGCGCGTACCCGATGTGTTCGCAAGCGGTGAGGACATTTTTTCTCTTGTATCCCGAGAGGACATTCTTTTACACCATCCTTATGACAGCTTTAATCCAGTAATCCAGTATGTTCAAGAGGCGGCACGCGATCAGGATGTATTAGCCATCAAGCAAGCCCTCTACCGTGTTGGGACGAAGTCACCGATTGTCCAGGCGTTGATGGAAGCGCGGGATGTCGATACGCAAGTAGCGGTTCTTGTCGAACTAAAAGCCCGCTTTGATGAGCAAAACAACATCACGTGGGCACGTCGTTTGGATGAAGCTGGCGTACACGTCGCGTATGGTCTGATTGGACTAAAGACACATGCCAAGATTCTGCTGATTGTTCGTCGGCACCCGGATGGCAGCATCAGGCGATTTGTTCACCTCGGTACCGGTAACTACAACGCGACAACGGCACGGATTTACACAGACTTTGGTCTGATGTCCGCCGACCCTGACCTTGGGGCGGATGTCTCTGACCTGTTTAATGTCCTGACGGGTTATTCAAAACAAAAGTCATTCCGCAAGCTGTTGGTTGCGCCACTCAATCTTCGTGAACGATTGATTGAGATGATTCGACGCGAAGCCCATCATGCTCGAAAAGGTAGAGCAGCGCGCATTATCTTTCAAATGAACGCTTTGGTCGATGAGGAGATGATTCGGGAACTCTACGATGCAAGTCGGCATGGAGTTCAGATTGATCTGATTGTGCGTGGCATCTGTTGTCTTGTTCCGGGACTTGAGGGGTGGTCAGAGAACATCCGTGTCATTTCGATAGTTGGACGTTTTCTTGAGCACGCACGGATTTATTATTTCCACAATCATGGAGCCACCCAGCTGTGGATGGGCAGTGCTGATCTAATGACACGGAATCTTGACAGGCGGGTAGAAGTGGTGTTCCCGATAGAACTCGCCCGTCACAAGCAGTATGTCGTCGAACAAGTCCTGTTGACAATGCTCTCGGATACTGCACAGGCTAGGCAGCTCAATCCGGAAGGGGAGTGGGAGCGCTTGCGACCGGGACCTCGTAAACGTCGCGTTGATTCCCAGCAGCTGTTCGTAGCCGGAAAGAAACGAAGACGGAACTTGTCTACAACAGGCGTGTAAGCGTCAACACCGGTGTTGCGAACCATGCAAAGTTAAATACGCGTGGAACATCTGCGCCGCCTTCAATAGTTCTGACGCCAATTCCTGCCGCGTAGTCATTACCGATGTTGTAGTTTGCCCGTATTCCAAGGTCTATAGCCCTACCTGGGCCACCACCCAGAGCATCCAAATCGAATGACATCGAGGCCCGATGAGAAAGTCGTTTGACGCCAGAAACATGGACGAGGGGTACCCATCCGATATTGGCTTCAGCGGCACTTACGGTTGGTTGCCGGAGCGAAATAGTTGCATCGCGAACCTTCATCGTGCCCCCGAGATCTAAGTGCCAACCACCAGTTGTCTTCCATGGCTGGCGATACGTGATGCGGTAAGAACGAAACTCATATAGGACATCCGTCTGGACTCCGGAGGCAAAAGTTTCATCTTTGAAGGTTGATGCATTGTCAAGGGTACCCTGACCCTTTATTGAGAGTGGGGCATAGTAAAGGCGAAATGTGCCTCTACGCATAGGAACTTCGACTTGTACACGGCTCGCATTCGATGCATTATTTCTGCCAGCCAGATTTCTCAGATCGATATACGATCCACCGTCGCCCGGAATTCGCGCAACATTCCTCAGGGTGTATAGCGGGCCATATTCTGAAATGATCGCAGCGCGTGGGGGAAGTGCAGTGTCCATGACATCATAACTTCTGCACAGGCTGATTAGTTCCTTTAGAATGCATTGTGTTTGATCCTGATGCAATGCTTTCTACTCTGATACGAACTCAGGACTATGATGGTCAGCTTGTTTCCCGGCATGTCCTTCCAGCAGTCAAAGCATCACCACAGCCTCTGGAGCCTCCATTCCCCGAAGAGCTTGCGCTTGCACTTGCTCGTATGGGAATAGCTGACCTGTGGACCCATCAGCGTGAGGCGATCGACTTGCTTCGAAGTGGCTATAACACGGTCATCACCACCCCGACAGCGAGCGGAAAATCTCTGTGCTACAACGGCGCGGTTTATGAACATCTGCTCACGAATAGGGATGCACGCGCATTGTATTTGTTTCCAACCAAGGCGTTGGCGTATGACCAGGCACAAAAGTTGTCTCAACTTGATTTGTTTGGTCGTGTTTCTCATGCTTCCTACGATGGAGATACGCACAAAGATGAGCGCGCGGCGATTCGGCGGGCTGCACGCATCGTTCTGACTAATCCTGACATGTTGCATGTTTCAATACTTCACAATCATGCCATGTGGTCACACTTCTTCCGCAACCTGGCATACATCGTGGTGGATGAGGCACATGCATATCGTGGCATTTTTGGAACACATGTCAGTAGTATTTTCCGAAGGCTTTCCAGGTGGTGCCGGCACTATGGCTCATCTCCACAATGGATTGTGACCAGTGCGACTGTGGGCAACCCGATTGAGTTTGTCGGCAAGCTCACGCAGCAAAAGGTAGTGCATGTGAATGGAGGTGATGCTCCCCGTGGCCGTCGTGTCTTTGCCATGTGGAATCCACCAATCACAAAAGGAGATACGCTGCGACGACGTGGAGCCGGAGGCGAAGCTGCCTATTTGGCAACCGCATTGGTAAAGAGAGATGCACGCACAATCGTGTTTACCCGAGCCAGGCGCTCAACAGAACTCGTTTATAAGAATTGGGTTTCGATGTTGTCGGCTACGATTCATGGTGAGGAATTGGCCGAACGCGTAACGCCATATCGTGCAGGCTATACAAAGGAACAACGTCGTGATATCGAACAACGATTGTTTTCCGGAGAACTTATGGGCGTGGTTGCAACAAGTGCACTTGAGCTTGGTGTTGATATAGGCTCGCTTGATGCAGCCGTTATTGCGGGGTATCCCGGAACCATTGCAAGTACCTGGCAACAAAGCGGTCGTGCAGGGCGCCGTGAAACCGATTCATTGACAATCTTGGTTGCGTCAGACAATCCGCTCGATCAGTTCCTGATGCGAAATCCAACGTATCTATTCGAAACAGGAGTGGAAAATGCGGTGATCAATCCAGATAATCCACATGTAATGGGTGCACATATTTGCTGTGCCGCGGATGAAGGGTTGCTTGATCATCAACAGTTAATTGAAATGTACGGGGAACGTGCCGAGTACGCAGTTAATCTGCTGGAGAAAAGTGGTGTCCTGCGATTTGATGGCAGTTTTTACCGTTACATTGGGCCATCAAGGGCGTGCGACCAGTTCAGTATTCGCTCAGCCGATGGTACTACCTATTCAGTTTTGAATGCGAATGGAAACGTTATTGGGTCGCTGGAGGGGCACCGAATTAACGAGGAAGCCTTTGTTGGTGCCTATTACTATCATCAGGGTATAGCCTACGAAGTGACTCATCTTGACCGGGCAAAACGTCAAGTGCTGGTTGCCCGTGCAAATCGGGACTACATCACGAATGCTAGGTCAACAGGTTCCATTGATGTTATTGAAACGGTAGGCTCAAAGGAAGTTGGCGAAACGATTGTGTATTTTGGCCTGGTCCGAGTCAAACGCCGTGTGACCGGATATGAAAAACGTGGATTGGGTTCCGATGACCCACCTGAGGTCGTATCACTGGATATGCCTGAGACAGAGTTCATCACAACGGCTGTTTGGTACCCGGTTACGCCGGATACGGAACGTTACCTGGCGCAGCAAGGAGCAGATTTACCTGGTACGGTTCACGCTGCTGAACATGCTGCAATCGGCATACTTCCGTTGTTTGCCCTCTGTGACCGTAATGACATCGGAGGGGTATCCACTCCATACCACGCTCACGTGGGTGGACCTGCAGTCTTTGTACACGATGCGGTACCAATGGGGGTAGGGATTGCTGAAGCCGGTTTCCGAGTTGCTAAGGAATGGCTCGGGGCAACGGCTTCCCTAATCAGTGGCTGCCGATGCGATGCCGGCTGTCCGGCATGTATTCAGTCCCCAAAGTGTGGGAACAACAACACACCATTGGATAAGGCAGGGGCTGCGATATTGTTGAAGCGCCAGTTCTGATTAGAACTAAATTTATTCCGACGATTGATGACCATAGAGTGGCAGGAACCCTGCGATTCGAACGTACAATGTCCGATAGATTCGGATGTGTCATGTATGTTATGACGACGGCAACCGGGGGGCGCTGGATGAATACGATACAAGTGGGGCATGTAATGAAGTTCCTTGGAATTGCTTCTATTTCTTGCCTGCTTCTTTGTGCTCAATCTGCCACTGCACAGTCTGTAAAACCGGATACAAGTAAACTTAGGAATCAGGTTCGTGTACTACAAAATCAGATACAGCAAACGAAGCAGGAGCTCCGAGGTGCGAAACGAAACGAAGCAACCATCGCTGAAGAACTGGACCGAAACCAGAGTGCTCTGAGCTCAACGAGAAGTAAGCTAAGAGAAACGAAATCCCGACTCGCCCGTACACTCTCGGAATCTGAACAGATTACAGTTGAACTCAGGCGCTGTGAGGATTTGCTTAGGCAACAAGAATTGCAGCTGGCCAAGCGCCTGGTGGCCAATTATCGTCAGGGACCGGTTCGATATGTCTCAGTGCTCCTGGGTTCCAGGTCGATGGCAGACTTGAGTACGCGTGCACAGTTTGTACGGTCCATAATCAAACATGATGCCTCGCTTATTGCATCCGTTAAATCCGACCGCGCCAAAGTTGTCCGCTGGAAACAGCAGGTAGATGATAAAGCGCGTGAGATTGCGGAGCGGAAGAACGAGCTTGGAAGCCAGCAGCAGGAAGAAGCACGCGTCGTACAACGTCGCAGGGGCTTACTCGCAGAAGCGCAGCAAATTCGTGAAGCACTTGAGCAAGAGCTTCGGGATCTGGCCGCTGACTCAAGAGCCATTTCTGCACGTATTCGCGCGATGGAACGAACGGCCAGTGGTAAAGCACGCCTAAGCAAAAAGTTCAGTGGAAACTTCGCGCAGCCTGCTGATGGACCAGTGACGTCCGGTTATGGGATGCGCTTTCATCCAATCCTAAAACGAAATCGTATGCACACCGGTATCGATATCGGAGCTTCCTCCGGTTCACCAATACGAGCCGCTGCGGCAGGAATCGTAACCTTCCGCGGAACGATGTCCGGCTACGGAAACGTAATCTTAATTGACCACGGTGGCGGGACGTCCACTCTGTATGCACATTGCTCATCCTTGATTGCTCGTGAGGGACAACAGGTCACACAGGGACAGCTCATAGCAAGAGTCGGTTCGACTGGGCGAGCGACGGGACCACATCTTCACTTTGAGGTTCGACGGAATGGTGAGCCGGTCAATCCGAGATAGTCCCATTGACGAGTTGTAAGGAAATGCGATGATAAGGACCATTATCCGATGGGTGTTAGCCGCAATTGCTATGACGATTGCTGTCAAGGTTGCAAACGCCGCAGGCATGAACGGTGTCCGGATCGATAACTTTGGTGCCGCCCTTGTCAGCATCGCACTGTTGACTCTGGTAAACGCTGTCCTTCGACCAATTATCAATGCCCTTGCATGTGCGATCAATATGATGACCTTCGGGTTGTTTCGGTTGGTGGTAAACGGGGCAATGTGGTTGCTCGTCAGCCAACTCGATGTTGGATTACACGTCAAGGGTTTACTTGATGCTATTGTTGCGAGTATTGCATTGACGATTTTGGGATGGGTATTAGATTTGATTGTTCCGGCAAAGTCGCGGGGTGATGAGTGAGTAATCCACTGGTACTGCTTACTGGGATGAGTGGGGCGGGCAAGTCGCTTGCTGCGAGTGTTTTCGAAGATATTGGTTGGACCGTTATTGACAATCTTCCAGCTGCATGGATGCAGCTGCTCGGTCCTGTCATCGACCGCCCCCTGTGCATCATATGTGATACCCGTGGAGGTGATCTGATTGGTGTCCATGATGCCCTAGCCAAATGGACAACCAGGCCAACCGTGGTGTTTCTCGACGCAACGGACGAAGTACTGGTCCGCCGGTTCAAGGAAACGCGACGGTCCCATCCAATGTTTACAGTGAGCGGCGGAATAATCCCGGCTATCGTTGCAGAACGACAGGCACTTTCATCGCTGAAAGCCGAAGCCGATGTCATTATTGATACGACTGTTCTTACAGCATTACAGCTCCGGCATGCGTTACGTCAGCGATTTTCGTTAGAACAGGCGTCCGATACAAGCCTGATTGTCTCGGTTGTATCGTTTGGCTTCAAGCATGGGTCTCCATTGGATGCAGATTTGGTTTTTGATGTACGGTTCTTGCAAAACCCGTTTTACGTAGCCGAACTTCGTTTGCACTCGGGTTTGGATGAAGACGTTCAGCAGTTCATCGACCGCGATGAGCGTACAGCGACGCTGTTGGATAAACTCTCAGACCTCGTTGAATGGACCATTCCCCATTATTCCGATGAAGGTAAGGCATATCTGACGATTGCCATTGGGTGTACGGGAGGACGTCACAGGTCTGTCTACATCGCAGAACGACTTGGGACGTATCTTCGTAATGCCGGCGTCCGGACGATTATTGATCATCGGGATGTCAACAAGGGGCATCATTAGTGCTCAGCGATACGCGCCAAGCAATAACCTCTTGGTTGAAATGGCTTCGGCCGGGTCTCGGCGTCAAGCGATGGTTGCTACTCCTGCCGATCGGATTGTTTGCCGTAGTAATCGGCGTCGCACTGATTGTCGGAGTGCGTGTCACTGATCTCTTTGACTTCGTAGCAACACAGGTAGCAGATCGCGTACAGCTTGAGATAGGCGATCCCCGTTTTTCCATTCCTACTGGCCTTACAGCAATCCTTGTTGGCCTCGCAGTCATCATGGCAGCATTGATTGCTGTCAATCGTAGCATTGTGTCCGTCGTTGCACCGACGGAAATGGGGCACCTTGCAGACTTTATCGGGAAAAAACGAAGTCTGGCAAGTGGTCCACGCATCGTTGTCCTTGGGGGGGGCACAGGGCTTTCAACGCTACTACGTGGACTTAAGCAGTATTCCAGCAACCTTACCGCCATTGTCACCACGACGGATGACGGAGGCAGTTCGGGGCAACTTCAGCGCCAGCTTGGAGGCATGATTCCTCCCGGAGACATCCGTAACTGCCTCGTCGCACTTGCCGATGAAGAACCAATCATGCAGGAGCTGTTTCAATACAGATTCGCTACCAGAACTGGCGAGGATGGCTTGAGCGGCCATAGTGTTGGCAATTTGTTTCTTGCCGCGATGGCGAGTGTTGCCGGCGATTTTGAACAGGCTGTACAAGCGACATCCAAAATTCTGAGAATTAGCGGTACCGTAGTGCCTTCCACGGTTGAACCAGTGTCACTTGTAGGACATATGGTGGATGGTTCAGAGCTTACCGGCGAAACACGTATTGCCAGTAGTTCCGTAGCCATTAAGTCAATTAGTCTTTGCCCGGAAGCTCCAAGGGCTGTCATTCGCGCCATAGATGCTGTGCGCAACGCCGATATCATCGTGCTAGGACCGGGTTCACTGTATACAAGCGTGATCCCTCATCTGCTTGTCCCGGAACTTGCCCGTGCAATCGCAGCAAGCAACGTTCCCCGCTGTTATGTGTGTAACATCATGACCCAGCCTGGTGAAACAGATGGATATACCGCCAGCCAGCACATCGCAGCACTTCAGGGCCATGCAAAGCATTGTGTTGGTAAGGATGCACGTGTCGTGGACACAATTATTGTTAATGATGTCCTTCCAGGCAAGTCAGCACTTGTAAAGTACAAAGAGACTGGTGCCGTTCCCGTAGACGTCGACTTTGGTACGCTAAACCAGCTTGGGATAGAGATTATCCGCGCTAACGTGATGTCGGACAATGGCATCATCCGACATGATCCTGCCCGTCTGGCAAAGACCATCGTCGATATCACGCAACGGGGACGCTAGGGTGATCGTTGAATCACAGACAGTGCGTCAGCTTGCTCGAAGAAGATTTCTCTCCGTGCTCGCAGGCGGAGCGGGGATGTCGCTTGCCGGCGTTGGCATTCGGGCTGCCCTTGAGCCACAGGATGTTCGTGTAACTGAGCTTCGTATAGGACTTCCTGGGTTACCGAAGACGAGTGATGGATTACGGGTGGCTTTTCTTTCTGATTTGCACTATGGTCCGGATACACCAACATCCACCATTGTCAAAGCACTTACTCTGGTACAACGAATAACACCTGATCTCATTCTCCTCGGTGGCGACTACATTCAGTGGTCGAATGAGCACTTGAGTGGCGTTGTTCCGTTACTCGCTCAACTCCACGCCCCATTAGGCGTTTTTGGCGTTCTCGGTAATCACGATTACTATCGCCCGAATCTGTTGTCTGAACGAATGACCAGAGAAGCCAGAGTCCACATTCTTCGGAATGAGGGTGTCGACTTACAAAATGGCTTGTTTCTCTGCGGTATTGAGGACACATGGCGGGGGAGTTTCGACCCTGACCGTGCGATGGTAAATCGTCCAACGTCTTGCGGGATGATTGCACTTTCACACAACCCTGTTGGAATCAATCTGTTCAGAAATACCAGTGCACTGGTGTTGTCAGGTCATACTCATGGTGGCCAAATACTGGTCCCCGGTATTGCACCACACCGTGCACCAGGTCTGGGAGACTTTCCAATTCTGTCAGGTTGGTACAGCATTAATGCGACGTCGGGCTTCGTGTCCCGCGGAGTAGGTCAAACATTTCTTCCGTTACGATTGAATTGCCCTCCGGAAATTGTGCTTGCCACACTTTGTTCAAAACCGTCAGGCGATAGGTGCGAGCCGGTCTAAGTCACGTTGGATTCGATTGTTCCACTCCTGCTGGGCTCGACGGTTACGTGAATGGTTTGACTCTTTGTCGTAGCGTTCCTGCTGCCGCTTGACGTCATCAATAAAGGAAGACACAAGAGGATTCATAATTGCTTGAATCTGGTTTTTGATCTCTGAATCACTGTTTCCCCGGATCTCCTGACGAATACCTATAACCTGATCTCGAAGCATTCTTGCACCGATTTCGCATAGATCAAAGTGCCGTTGTTCATGTTCGAGCAACCAGGAATTGTCGCTTCGGACATCGGGTTTGCGCCACGATCCTGCGGGATCAAACCAAGCTCCAATACGAACATCGGAGATAAACCCTGTAAACTGGTTCCCGCGGCTCATCCACCCCCATTTGTAGGTGGCATGCAGAACTGCGCTTGTCTGCGCGGATGCACCGGAACTTACATTCCGAGGCTCAAAGTCAGCCCAGGTTAGGCGCCGATAGGAGATGAGACCGGGACGTGGAGAGTCACCGGGCTTGACTGTGGGTGGTTGTATCCATCGCATATTCTTCATTCTCGGTTGTCATAACGATTCTACACACGACCAATAAAAAAATAAAAAACCGGTGGTGCCAATGGCACCACCGGGGGATTCAATACCAGACGGGATAAGCCTAGTATTCATCATGGTGATGATGATCACCACCTGCAGGAGCCTTCTTCTCTGGCTTCTCAGCAACGAGGGACTCTGTGGTCAGAATCATCGATGCGATGGACGCAGCGTTAGAGAGCGCGAAGCGTGTTACCTTGACTGGGTCAATGACGCCAAAGGCAATCATGTCACCGTACTCTTCGGTCAATGCATTGTAGCCATGACCGATTGGAAGGTCCTTGACTTTGTTCACAACCACTGAGCCTTCGAGACCAGCATTCTCAGCGATAGTACGCAGTGGCTGCTCGAGTGCGCGGCGAACAATGGTTACACCAACCTGCTCATCGCTGTTGTCGCATGCAACATCAGCAAGCGCTGGAAGGATATTAATCAGGGCAACACCGCCACCAGCTACAATGCCTTCTTCCACGGCAGCACGTGTCGCAGAGAGGGCATCTTCGTAGCGATGCTTCTTTTCCTTCAGCTCAGTTTCCGTTGCAGCACCAACCTGGATGACGGCAACGCCACCTGCGAGCTTTGCCAGACGCTCCTGCAGCTTTTCCTTGTCGTAGGAGGAGTCGGATGCATCGATTTGCTTGCGGATGAGGTCGATACGACCCTTGACTTCAGCGCTGGAGCCAGCACCTTCCACCAATGTAGTGTCATCCTTTGTGATGACAACCTTCTTGGCTGAACCAAGCATACTTGCATCCACGTTCTCGAGCTTGATGCCGAGATCTTCAGTGATGAACTTGCCGCCGGTAAGAATAGCGATGTCTTCCATCATTGCCTTGCGGCGGTCACCAAAGCCAGGAGCCTTGACTGCCACCACATTCAGGATGCCACGAATCTTGTTGACCACCAACGTTGCAAGCGCTTCGCCTTCGATGTCTTCGGAGACGATCAAAAGCGGGCGACGCATCTGTGAAACCTGCTCGAGAACAGGAATAAGATCCTGTACTGCACTGATCTTCTTCTCATAGAGAAGGATGGCAGGATTCTCGAGAACTGCTTCCATTCGCTCTGCATCGGTGACAAAGTATGGGGAAATGTAACCCTTGTCGAACTGCATACCTTCGACGACATCCAATGTCGTCTGAGTACCCTTGGATTCTTCAACGGTGATGACGCCGTCCTTACCAACCTTGTCAAGTGCATCGGCAATCAACTGACCGATTTCTTTGTCGTTGTTTCCGGAGATGGCAGCGACCTGCGCAACCATATCGGCATCTGCAACAACGATTGCGTTTGCACGAAGCGCTTCAACAGCAGCTGCTACAGCCTTGTCAATACCGCGCTTTACGCTCAGAGGTGCACCACCAGCGGCAACATAACGAAGACCTTCATTTACAATTGCCTGAGCAAGAACGGTAGCGGTGGTCGTTCCGTCACCAGCGATATCGTTGGTCTTCGATGCAACTTCGCGAACGAGCTGTGCGCCCATGTTCTCGAACTTGTCTTCAAGTTCGACTTCCTTCGCAACGGTTACGCCGTCTTTGGTGATCGTAGGAGAGCCCCACTTCTTTTCAATGACGACGTTGCGTCCACGAGGACCAAGCGTTACCTTGACTGCGTTTGCGACGGCATTTGCTCCGCGCTCTAGTGCACGACGGGCTGCCTCGTCAAATAAAAGCTCTTTTGCTGCCATGTGTGATTAACCCTTTACTGCGTAAATCTGATCTTCATCAAGAATCATGACGGTGTCGCCATCGAGCTTGAACTCGGTTCCACCGTACTTTGAATAGATAACGACATCGCCAACGGATACGTTCAACGCATTCCGCTCGCCGTTGTCAAGAATACGGCCCTGACCAACTGCGATAACAGTGCCTTCCTGTGGCTTGGACTTTGCGGAATCCGGGAGGAAAATGCCACCTGCAGAACGCTCTTCTGCATCGGATGGCTTAACGACAACCTTGTCACCAAGGGGACGTAGGGTCATATTGGTGCTCTCCTTCTATTACATTCTCACTTCAACCCACAAATGCTTGGCAGTCGTGGGGTTTGAGTGCCAATCCCAATTCTACCTATCGTCGGAGGAAAATCAAGAAATTTTCGTAAGTTTCATGCGAAGATTGATTAAGGACGCGTTATCGCTTCATCGAGGTTCATCACACTCAAGGCGACTACTGTCCAGGCGGCAACTTCTGCTACAGGAAACTCGGTAATCCGGCGATGTTCTCCCACCATCAAGAGATCACCCGCTGCTTTAGGTTCGGACATAAAGCGCTTGCGCTGAGCTTCTAGTAAACGCGTAAAGCGTTGCATTTCAATCTGAGATGCTCGTCTTGAGACCAATCGTAGAAACACCTGATGCATGCGATCTTTGTCGCCCAGCGTTGTACTCAAGACACGTTCAGCCAGTACTCTGGATGCCTCGGTATAAGTAGGGTCATTCAGAAGAACCAAGGCCTGAAGCGGTGTATTTGTTGCTGGGCGTCGAACGATGCAAAACTCGCGCTCTGGAGCATCAAAGGTCTGGAGTGATGGTGGAGGGACAGTCCGTTTCCAAAATGTGTACATCGAACGACGATACAGCTTTTCACCATGATCCTGAACGTAGTATTGAGCGGTAAAGTCGCCCTTGAATGAGAGCTCCTCCCAGAGTCCTGCTGGTTGATAGGTTTTGACACTCGGTCCACCTATATCCGTAGCGAGTAAGCCGGATGATGCCAATGCCAAGTCACGGACAAACTCCGCTTGCAGACGCGGCCTGCTTGCATATGCATGCCAGATGTTTTCCGGGTCACGGTCTTTCAATGACTTTGTAGGAGCCGCTGACCGTTTGTAGGCATCGGATGTTACCAACAATCGCAGCATTGCCTTGGTGTTCCACCCCGAACGCACATATTCGGTAGCGAGCCAATCAAGCAGCTCAGGATGGGATGGCCATTCTCCTTGAACGCCAAAGTTTTCTGATGTTCGGACGATTCCCGTGCCAAACGCGATCTGCCAAAGGCGATTGACTGCAACGCGGCTGGTTAGGGGATGCTCACCCGATGTCAACCATCGGGCTAGCCCGAGGCGTGACCTGATCTGTGGCATGTTTGAGAGTGCACCGAAGGATGGCACGCCCGGTTGAACTTCCGTAGTTGGCTTGTCATACTGACCACGGTCCAATACAAACGTTTTGCGAGGAACCTGGCGTTCCTTCATCACCATTGACGTCGGAATAGACGCCGCCAGCTTTTGTCGTTGCTCTATCAGGTTTCGGCGTGTACGGAACGCATCAATGGAGTCTGTTGCCAATGTGCTGGCGACACAGAATCTAAGGTCACTGGATGCATCCGGTTTCTGCGCCATCGAGGTGATGTAAGCCAGACCCGTTGAACGATGGATTGACACATCGTCTTCTGCTGCAATGCTGCCTTTTATACAAAGGTCGGACACCAATCCCGAAAATGTAGAACCGTTACCACGATCGCCGAGATGGATTGGAGTGTCAACCGAAAATGGGCTGGAAAGAGTATTGTGGTCCGGTGATATCGGGATATTAATTCCATCCAGATAGAGGGTAATGCCGTCATAGGTTCCACTGCCATTATTCGTAATGACGGTATGGACCCATTTTCGTATCGGCGCTCTGAATGTAGATCGGAAGCGCAGTGCATTTGTTGGCCAGCTGTTAATGAAGTGCAGAAGAGGCGAGCCACCATCCAGATAGAAATCCCAACCCTTTAGGTTGTTTCCAACATCCATTTGAGAGACGGGTATTCCACCCCCGTTTTCTGACCAATACCAAAATGCAATCGTAAATGGACGATTGAGACTCACAACAGGAGCATTCGTGATGATTGGAGCTGTTCCAGTGCCCAAACGCATCGCTGGCATGCGCTCCGGGCCATCACCTGATGTCGTCATGCTTCCTGCCTGACCATCTTTGGACTTGCTACCTACGCTATAGGCTCTTTCTCCCAATACCCAGCGATATTCATCCTGCTTTATCGGTCCACGATTAACGTTTCCCAATCCGGCCAGAATGCCTGACGATAATGACTTGCACTCGTTGGTAAGGACTGCTATCCGGTTTGATAGCGCATCAAGGTGGGATTGCTCAGCTGGAGACGGTGCCTGAATAAATGGCTTGGCATTTCCCCGCATCCCATCGAGGCCCTCTTCGTCGATATTATTGAAGAGGGCATAAAACCGGTAGTAATCCTGCATCGCTATAGGATCATATTTGTGGTCATGGCATTGCGCGCAGCGTAACGTGAGGCCCATCGTCACGGTCGCCGTTGTGTCAACGCGATCAGCGACATAGGCTGTTTGGTACTCTTCGGGAATAGCTCCGCCTTCAAAGTTAATCGGGTGATTTCGATTGAATCCCGTCGCAACCAGCTGGTCTGTCGTCGGGTTCGGAAGCAAGTCCCCAGCCAGCTGCTCTGTCAGAAACCTGTCATAGGGCATATTGCTGTTGAACGCTCGGATGACCCAGTCTCGCCAGCGAAACATATCCCTGTGGCTATCGATGTGATAACCATGCGTATCTGCATAACGGGCCAAATCCAGCCACATCAGTGCCATCCGTTCACCATACGCGGGACGATTTAGGAGATTGTCCACAACCCGCTCATATGCTCCGGCTTTTGTATCTGCTGTAAATGCTTCGATATCCTCAATGCTTGGTGGTAAGCCTGTGAGGTCAAATGTCACTCTGCGAAGCAGCGTCAGTTTGTCGGCTACAGGAAGCGGTTTGATGGTTTGCTCTACAAGTGCCTTGTTTATAAAGTAGTCAACAGGATTAATGGTCCCTTTAGGCACACTTGGCCGGGAGGCAGGGGTAAATGCCCAGTGGTTTTCATACGTGGCCCCTTCATCAATCCATCGCCGAAGGTCCTGGAGCTGTGATGGCTTGATACGCCGCTGCGTTGTAGCCGGTGGCATATGGCGCGGATCGCTCTCAGGTAATAGTATTCTCTCAATGACCGCTGAAGCGACTTGATCATGTGGGATGACTGCCTGCCTGCCGCTTGCCAGTTTCTTCGTTGCTCCTTCAAATGTGTCAAGACGCAGTCCCGCTGCACGGGTTTTTGCATCCGGACCGTGGCACTTGTAGCAGTTATCAGAAAGGATAGCGCGAATGCTTCGTGCGAAGGATACTGGCTGGGGTTTGCCCGGGCGGGTTGACCGTACTGCCGACTCAGGTGCTGCAGCAAGGACACCGGTCACTAATAACGATCCAAACATGACTGCCATCTTGGCGAAGCGATTTACGGCTAGCAACATAATCCATTCTAACGATGATTCATCACATGTACAAAGGTGAGGGTAAAATGCCTGCTTGTGACAACTATCGCCGACATCCGTCTACTTTCGCAGCGCAAAGCGCGGGGTACGTACGCTATCCATCCAAATGCTATCGGGGATGATGGCTCTCTTACTGTTGCCGTACCCGATGACTATGAGGTCCGCGTTCTACACTTTACGCAGCATTGTTCGGCTGACAGACCGTCCATCGTTGAGACAGTCTCAGTGGAAACTCTGCGCAATTTACAGCTTTGCCCCGATGGGACGATAGGTATCGGGATTACGGATGACGATTTCTACATTTTTAATCAAGGCCGCAAGACCAGGTTTCTAACAGATCGTAGACTGGCTTATCACTCCATCGCTCTTGCCGACAATGGTCGCTTTGCATATGTCGCGAGTGACCTCTTGATGAATGGGTATGCCGTTGGATTGGGTGACAGCAGTAATCGCCTGATCTGGACTAAGGATCTTCAGCATCCCACGGACCTCGTTGCCATTTCGCCGAATGGAAAGTTCATCGCAGTCGCTGGCACGGCTGGGGAAGTTTACATTTTGACGGATACGCGTGATGTCGTACAAACCGTACACTCAGGACTATTTCCAAGTAGCCTGTGCATCGACAATGAGTCCACAATGGCAATCGTTGGCCGTGACATGGTTGACAATCAAATGAAGGCCAAAGTGATTGACCCAACGGGGGAATACCGACTCGTCGCTGATATTGATGGCGAGCCATGCGGAATCTCAGTTTTGCCTGGTGGAGAGACGGTAGTCATTCCGATAGCTGTCGATGCCAGATCGGGCAAGATTGTTTTTGTGGGGGACAATGATGCTCTACGGGACTGGGAACTTCTAATCGATACCGGATGCCCATCCGGAATCTCTTTGTCTCCGAGTGGAAACTATCTTGGTGTTAGTACCCGGGATGGCTCTATTTTTCGCTTCGAGATTGATTCGGTTGCGAAGAATGCCGTCTCTGAGGTTGCTGCTCTCGAGTCATTCAGAAAATTCGTGTCCGCTGGAGACAGCCCGCGAGCAATAAGCGACTTCTGTGGCAAGTGGGTGAAGAACCAAACCGTGGCTTTTTCAGAATCGGCATCATTGGCAGCTTGTGAGCTCATAGTTGCATTAAGTGCCGTTGCCTTTCCAGAATTCCTTGACTTTCTAAAGCAAGTGACAAGCTCTCCCGGAAAGACATTACTGCCCGCTGTGTTCTCACGTGCTATTGTCGATGCAACCACAACGCAGCTACATCGTGCATTGATGGCAAATTCGGATGACATCGTGGAACAACTGAACAAACTATCTGGTATTCAGAGAATATCAGAGCTTGTAGTCGTCGGACCGGAAATTGCACGCGATACCAAAGCATATGCAGACAGTGTTGCAATGCGGGTCCTGCACGAGATGACAAGACATATAGCGTCTGGGAATCTCGACTTGGCTGCAATGCTTGCTGTTGATGCGGGAAAAGCAGGGCTTGTCAGCAACGATATCCAGGAGTTACATTCCAAAATAAATCTCGAACGAACGTTGCAGGATGCCAATGCACGCTACGATGCCAAAGACTTTTCTGGTGCTCTCTTTGGATATCGCAAAGTGTTGAAGTGGATACCGGACAACAGAGAAATTCGCGCACGGATTCAATTTGCCGAGGCAATGGTCAACGATTCCGGCTTACAGGACAGGTTTTCGAGATTGGAGTAAAGAATGCGGTTCACAATGGACACCTTGGCAGAGTTGATGTTTCCTTGTCAGTGTTCCTGTTGTGACAAATGGGGCAATCAGTGGTTGTGCGCGGCATGCCGAGACCAGGTGACGCTGTTCCCGTTTTCGGAATCGCATGACTTACGCTCATTCAGCGGTTTACGCGCTCTTACGGAGTATTCCGGCGCTGTAAAGGAAGTGCTTCATAAGGCAAAGTATGAAGATCAGCCATGGAGACTCGTCCGGTTTACCTCAGCGGTTGTGAATCGCATCAGAGATGCAGCGTGGATGGAAGGGACTGATGTGGTCATTCCAATGCCGGGAGATCCATGGCGAACGTGGAAACGTGGCTACAATCCGGCACGCCTCATTGCATGCGAGATCTCAAAGGTGGCAAATCTTCCACTATTGCAGACGAGAGCGTTTACGAGGCTGGGGGGCAAGTCGCAGCAATCATTGTCAATGACGGACCGAAGCAATCGATATGCTGATACTGTATTCAACGTCAATGTTGGTCACCGGAATGCTCAGATGTATCGAAAGTGTTTATTGGTCGATGACATCGGAACAACCGGAGCGACGATGCGAGCCGCGGCGGATGCGCTGGTGGCAGCTGGGTTTGATGTAGAAGCATTAGTGCTAAGTATCGGAGTTTGACGTGTGGCAAAAAAAGACGGCACCACGTATGTAGTGCCGCTTCCACAATCGTGGAGAGAAAAGGAGATCACACATCGCCAAGGTTAGCACACCTGCTACTTGATGTCAATGTGTCCATCCGTCAAACGGTAGAATTTGGAAAAGGGTTATACAAGCTTGAATGAACGCGGTCATCTGACTAAAGTAGAAATATTCGGAATGTTGGTTGCAGTTGAAACCGATGAACATATCGATTCGATTGATGTCCGCCTGCTCGAGCTTGAGGAGTTGGCGAATACCGCGGGCATTACGGTTGTATCGACACTTGCTCAGCGTAAACGCCGCCTTGACCCGGCAACGCTTGTAGGGCAGGGTAAGGTTCAGGAAATCGTTGATGAGGTCTCGGTGCACACTCCGGGGATCGTTGTCTTCGATAACGAATTATCTCCCACACAGCAACGGAACCTCGGTGAGGCACTTAAGTGTCGGGTAATCGATCGTACACAGCTCATCCTGGACATCTTCGCCCAACGTGCGAGAACACGCGAAGGTAAACTTCAGGTTGAATTAGCTCAAATGTCCTACTTGCTCCCTCGGTTAAGCATGTTGTACACAAAGTTTGAGCGGCAACAGGGAGGTATAGGCGTACGGGGAGGCGGAGGTGAAACAAAACTCGAACTCGACCGCCGCAAGGTGCGCGAGCGCATTTTGGAGCTACAGCGGGAACTTGAAGATGTAAAGAAAAAGAGACGTCTTCAGCGCAAAGGGCGAAAAGATTTGCCATTTCCGACCGCAACGCTTGTCGGCTATACATCAGCCGGAAAGTCAACTATCCTGAACAAACTCTCCGATGCAGCTGTTCTGGCGGACAAAATGCTGTTCTCAACGCTAGATCCAACGACTAGGCGTGTGAACCTCCCGGATGGACGTGGCATTCTCCTGACCGACACCGTTGGGTTTATCCGAAACCTTCCGCACGATCTGGTGGCCGCATTCAGGGCAACGCTCGAGGAGGTCAACGATGCCGACATGCTGCTCCACATTGTTGATGCAAGTAGTGATGAAGCAGACCGTCATCGCGACACAGTTCTTGAGACCTTGGAAAACCTCGGGGCTGCGAACAAGCCAATCATCACTGTTTTCAACAAACGGGATGCAGTCGACGACCTTTCAGGGTTGTCTGCACTGATGGCAACCGTACCCAATTCATGCTCGATTTCAGCTCGTACAGGAGACGGAATGGAGTCATTAATGGCAGCGATAGCGGACGTACTAAAGTCTCTGGTACGTACATTGACTGTTTTGCTTCCATATGACCGCTCAGATCTGTTAGCAAAGTGCCATGCGCACGGTATTGTGCATTCCCTTGAGTACGTTGATAAAGGCGTCCAGTTGACAGTTGATTTACCCGATGCACTTTACATCGAGTTGACACCGTTTGATGTCACGCCCAAGGAAACGCCATTTTGGTTACAGACATAAAAAAGCCTGAGTTGGAACAAGCGATCCAATCTCAGGCCACTGATTTATGTATGAATAGGACTTAGCTTCCGGAGCCTGTAGCATCCTTTGCTTTCATCGGACCTTCATAGTAGCTGCCATTCTTAGGTTTAGTTTCTTCAGGCTTTGAGCAGGATGCGGCGAATACACCTACCAGTGATAGCAAACTAACTGCAGCGATTAGGCGCAAAAACTTACTGTTCATTATGTTGACCTTCCTAGTTTGATACTTTTTCATCGGGAGTCGGATTGTTCGAGCTTCCTGGATTTACGGCCGTTCCATCTTTATCCGGACGATTCGGGTCGAGCTTCTTGATGATGTTTCCCTTAGCATCGACCAACATCGTACGCGATTTGTTCATCATCGCGCCTTCATAGTAGACGACACCCGCCTTTGGCTTCTGCTCATCCGGCTTCATTAGAATCGTCATGACGATAATGCCACCAATAACGATTGCAAGCGCAGTACCCAACGCAATCTTTTGTCCCTTGTTGAGTGTAGCTAACATACAGTCCCCTTAACGAAAACACGGTGGCCACAATAAGTCGTGACCACCGTGCTAATTTGACACCTAACTAGCGGTCAGCTGTGTAGTACGTCTTGAACCAGCATCCATCAGGACCCTGTTGGATGTACCGCTCGGAGTTGCGGGCAATCCACTTGGCATGGCCATCAAGGAAGATGTGCGTTCCACCACCGGTGTGGCTATTCGCTGCTTCACAGCCCATGGTTGTTCCAAATCCACCGGACTGGATGATACCGGTGAATCCATCGGTAACTTCAACCGTCTCCGCTGGGCGCTGAACAGCGGCCAAAGACATGATTGCTGTTTCACGGCTGCCGCCAAATGCCGAATATGGATCAGCCTGAGTGCAGGATCCGAAGATAGCTCCAAAGCCAATTCCGTAGTTTGCGTGATACAGACGTGCTGGAATCCAAGCATCAAGAGCACCAGGACCATCGCAGTCTGGCATGTTTGCAGCTGCGCGGAACGTGGTCGGGTTGAATGATGGGCACTTGAACATTCCCTGTGCTTCAACATTCTGGAAGTCAAGTGCGGTTGTGTTCAGAACACGAGGTGCACCGTTCTTGATGTACGGCTGTAGATTGATGACCCAGGAGTTGAGGTCAGCACGCTGGGATGTGCGTGGCAGTCCGGAGCGGGTGAACCATGGGATGATGGTTTCATCGTAGTCCTGAGCATACATCATGACAGCGGTGCCAATTTGCTTAGCGTTGCTGACACAGGAGATGCCACGGGCCTTTTCACGTGCCTGTGCAAAAACTGGGAAGAGGATTGCAGCGAGGATCGCGATGATTGCGATTACGACAAGAAGCTCGATCAGTGTAAATGCTGATTGCTTGCGGGTATTTTGCATGGATATATCCTTATGAGCCTTTATAGTCTCTTTACAGAATCATTTCACCCCGATGTCGTTTCACCGAACCGGGTACTGCTGGTGCCGGAGCAACATTAGTTTGGAATCATTGCACATTTATAAACAAATGTCAACCCGGCAATGTGCTCAGGCAACCGTTTGAAACAGTGAAATGCCTAACTGTGTCCCAGATAAGCTTTTTGGACGTCCGGATTTGACTTCAGGTCCGCAGCATTTCCCGAAAGGGTGATCGTACCCGTCTCTAAAACATATGCACGATGGGCAACGGCGAGAGCCTGGTTAGCATTTTGCTCAACCAGCAAAATACTCGTACCGCTTTCGGCGTTGATAGTGACGATAATCCTGAAAATCTCCTGGACCAATAGCGGCGCAAGTCCGAGAGACGGTTCATCAAGCATCAGCAACTTTGGCTTGCTCATGAGTGACCGACCTATTGCCAGCATTTGCTGCTCGCCTCCCGACAGCGTGCCTGCGCTTTGCGCGAGTCTTTCACGCAATCTCGGAAAGTAATTCAGAGCACGCTCGTAGTCATCAGCTATGCCTTGCTTGTCATTACGCAAATAAGCGCCAAGCTCAAGGTTTTCTTTCACTGACATGTTGGCAAAAATCCGTCGGCCCTCCGGGCAGTGAATTAATCCACGACTAACGATCGATGCTATTGACTGTCGCGTAATATCCTCGCCCAGGAACTGTACACGTCCCGACTTGGCACGGACCATACCGGATGCTGCACGCAACAATGTGCTCTTACCTGCGCCATTAGCACCGATGAGTGTGACGATTTCTCCTTGGTTTACTGTGACATCAACGCCTCGAAGCGCCTGAATGGCACCATAGGAAACATCGAGGTTTTCAAGGTGCAGGGCTACGCTCATATTGAATCCTCCGATGTGGTTCCGAGATATGCCTCGATAACCTTCGGGTTAGCCTGAATTTCTGCCGGCGTTCCGTAAGCAATAGGTTGACCGTAGACAAGGACTGTGATCTTTTCACATACCTGCATCACAACATTCATGTCGTGTTCGATAAGGAGAATTGTGACGCCGAATTCATCACGAAGGCGTCTGATCAAATGCATGAGGTCTGCGGACTCCTGCGGATTCATGCCAGCCGCAGGTTCATCCAATAACAGGAGCTTGGGGCGTGTCGCAAGCGCACGCGCAATTTCAAGGCGACGCTGACGTCCGTAGGGAAGGCTGTTTGATTGCTCCGATGCGACATCAGACAAATCCAACAGGTCCAACAAACGTTCAGCTTCGGCAGTCGTAGACTTTTCCCGCTGCTCCCATTTGGAAGTGCGGAGAAAGGCGTGCACCAGACCCGGGTCATCACTGACGGAAAGCGCTGTCCTTACGTTGTCTATAACCGATAGCTCACCGAACAAGCGGATGTTTTGGAAGGTGCGGCCAATACCTGCGCGGGAGATGCGATACGGCTTCCAACCTGCGATACTAGCGCCATTAAACCGAATGTCGCCCTCTGTCGGTGCATACACACCCGTCAGCAAATTGAAGACAGTCGTCTTGCCGGCTCCGTTGGGACCAATCAGCCCACATAGAGTCCCTTCCTCAATCGCAAGGTTGACATCGTTTACAGCAGTCAGACCCCCGAAACGCTTTACAACCTTGGTGAGTTCTAGTAGAGCCATGCAACCGTCCTATAGGGAAAATTCCCCATTTCCGGGCGGGATTTTACCATGCATCACTATCCCTACCGTCAAATCACCGGGATGAACACAGCGATATAATCCGACAACATTAAACGTGTAGGGCAGATGGCTCTAGACCGAGATTCATGAGAGCAGGTCAAAATATGAGTTTGGTTCAATGGCGTCCGTGGTCGGATGCATCATTCGAAGACGCACGGGATCAGGACAAACCCGTCCTCTTGTCCATTGTTGCTAAGTGGTGTCAGTTTTGTGCGCAGCTGGACAGCGATGTCTATGCGAATGAGGCGATTGCTTCTTACATTAATGAAAACTACATCCCTGTTCGCGTTGACTCGGATGTGCGACCAGAAATCAATGCCCGTTATACACAGGGTGGATGGCCATCGACTTGTATCCTGACCGGTGAGGGTGACTTGCTCTGGGGCGGAAACGCGTTGCCACGTGAACATATGGCGCAGCTTCTCCCGCAAGTGTTGGCACAGTATCGCGGTGACAAGAATGCTCTCAACGCACACATCACGCAGCTGCGACTGCAGGTGCGTCAACAGAACACTCCTCCCGCATTCGATCCAAGTGCGCCACTGCAACCGCAACTTCCATTGCATATCCTGATGGCATCAAAGTTCGAGTTCGACTTTGCGTTCGGCGGCTTTGGCCACTCAGGACAAAAGTTCCCACATGTGGATGTTCTTGACCTGGTTGCTGATGCTCTTGTTCGTTCGTACCGCGAAGGGGCAGGGGATCCGGATTTGCGATTCATGCTGGATCGCACCCTGATGTCCCTGACGCGCGGTGAGCTGCATGACGGCGTAAACCACGGATTCTTCCGCTACTGCCAGACCGCTGACTGGCGTAATCCGATGATTGAAAAATTGTTGGATGACAATGCTGGAATTGCGCGCGCTGCAGCGCGTGTCTATCAGGCAACTGGTGACAGTGCTTGGCTGGATGTCGCCACAGACACGCTTGGTTACCTTGACACACAGCTTGCAATTGACGGGGCAGGTTATGGCGCAAGCCAGTACGCGGATGGCGAATATTACTCACAGCCAGAAGATGAACGCCGCGAATGGAACTCTCCCGCAATAGACGAAACATTTGTCTCGGGCGCAAATGCTCAGGCAGCACGCGCTTGGTACTCCTACTGGCAGGCCACGGGCGATAGTGCAGCGCTTGATAAAGCGGTCGCCGTCATGGAGCGAGTTGCTAACCTTGTTGCTGAGGATGGATGTCCAAGGCACTCCGAAGCCGATGGCTCATCGGAAGGTCTGCTTGTGGATGCGTCCCGCATTCTGGCAGCGGCGGTTGATCTCTACGAGGCTGGAGTTGGTGACAAGTGGTTGATGCTTGGTGAGCTGGTGGCTGTTTGGATGCAAAATCGACTCAGTGACCGTGCTGGCGGAGCCTTCCATGATCATCCGATTCGCGAAGATGCCCTTGGACATCTGAAGTTCGGTACAAAGGATTTGCCAGACAATATGATTGCTGCTGATGCATTCCTAAGGCTCTTCCTTGCAACGGGCGAAGAGGAGTACCGCACCACCGGAACGCAGAACATCACAGCATTACAGGTCGCCGCACCACAAATGGGCTTCCTCGCTGCGGGACTTGCACTTGCAAGTATCCGTGCACTCGCAATGCCTGTCATCGTGCACGTCGTCGGTTCGCCTGATGATAAGCGTACGAAGGATCTTGTTGCGGCAGCGCATCGACCGGCACGCCTCGAGCGCTTTGTTCAGGTTCTCGACCCGAACAATGAAGCGGACCGCGAACACATTGAGAATCTCGAGTATGAGGTAACTGACATACCGACGGCATACCCGCGTATTGGTGAGAATCCGCTGGCTCCGACGATTGATGCAGAAACGCTCCGCGAGACCGTTGATCAAGCATCGATCGCATAACGAAACCGAACAAACCTGGCGGGACTTGGTCTATGAATATGTCGACCAGATCCCGTCTGGTTCTATTTGTACGTACGGCGAAATCGCCGGCTATCTCGGTCTTACTCCGAGAATGGTTGGATCAGCCATGCGTGAGTGCCCTGATGATATCCCGTGGCACCGGGTCG
This sequence comes from uncultured Armatimonadia bacterium, assembly GCA_964606305.1. Classification (GTDB taxonomy): domain Bacteria; phylum Armatimonadota; class Armatimonadia; order Armatimonadales; family Armatimonadaceae; genus CAIRTT01. The sequence continues at coordinate 56,473 of CAZSGJ010000002.1, read as the reverse complement.
TCGGTTTCGGTGGACGGATTGCAATCGCAAAGCGGTCTCCAGAGCTAGCGCAACTACAGCTGCAGAAGCTGAAAGATGAAGGTTTAACCATCATGAATTTTCGGGTGGTCATGCCGGAGTGAGTTTGAAATGAGTCGAGAACGAATGGTTAAGTTTACTCTCAAGAGTGCGGATGACCTCGCAAAAATGCGGGAGGCTGGCAAAGCTGTAGCGGCTGCGCTCAAAGCGATGAAAGAAGCTGCACAACCGGGTGTTTCTACGCTTGACCTCGATGAATTGGCCGGAGAGATTCTCGCCGGCTACGGAGCCGTTTCCGCACTCAAAAATTATCAACCACCGTTCTCAGATATAAAGTATCTCCATAACAGCTGTATCTCGATCAATAATGAGGTTCTGCACGGAGTACCTAAGGCAGATCGGATTATTCGGGACGGGGATGTTGTCAAGTTGGACATCGCGGCTACATTTGATGGCTGGTGCGCTGACTCTGCCATCACGACAATCGTCGGTAACGCAAAGAGTCCAAAGGCGGAAAAGCTGGTCTCCGTGACTCGGGCATCTCTCTACAATGCTATCCGCAAAGCAATAGTGGGGAATTCAATGGGCGATGTATCCCATGCTATCCAGTCACACGTTGAAAAGAACGGTTTTGGAGTCGTTCGTGACCTCGTGGGACACGGTATTGGCCAGACGCCGCACGAAGAAGGATTGGATGTACCTTGTTATGGGCGCCCAAAACTGGGGCCTAAGCTTGTTGTCGGGATGACGTTTTGTATTGAGCCGATGGTCACAGCCGGTCGGGGAACAGTATCACATACAGGTGATGATCCCTGGACAATCATTTCTGCTGACCGCACGCTGGGAGCGCACTTCGAGCACACGGTGGCCATTTTGGAGGATGGGCCCTTCATTCTAACAGCTGCTGAGCGGACCGACGAAGCAACTCCCGTACAGGATGCCTAATATCGGTCACAACTATAGCTGGCTTGTTTGTAAGAGATGTTGCAGCTGCTGTCTGCGTTCCGCTATCGCAACTCTGTCCGCTGCCGTTTTGCCTCGTAACGCGAGGTAGTTTGTTGATAGCCGTGTCGATGCCAATGTTGTGTTTTCGTGGCGAATAAGAAAGTCCCAGTAGAGGGTCGTAAATGGACATGCATCATCCCCGGCAAACGCCTTTGGTGAGTACGCGCATCCCTTGCAGTAATCACTCATACGATTGATGTATGCGCCGCTGGCTGCGTAGGGCTTGCTCGCTGTGAGGCCATTATCAGCTGCCTGGCTCATGCCAATCACATTGGGGGTTACTACCCAGTCATATGCATCCAGAAATGCAGACCAAAACCAATCACGAATCTCTGTTGGCTTGACCCCAAGCAATAGTGCAAAGTTACCTTGGACCATCAACCGGATAATGTGATGGGCATAGCCCGTACGTAGCGTGTCGGAAATGGTTGTCCGGAGACAGCGCATCTTGGTGTTTCCGGTCCAATACAACTCAGGCAGTGGTTCGTGGGCATCAAGTGCGTTCTGGTCATTCCATGCAGCACTTCCCAGCCACTCATAGAGATGAAACATGTATTCTCGCCACCCCAGTATCTGCCGGACAAAGGCCTCAACGGATGCCAACGGGGCAGTCCCTCTATGGAAAGCTGCAACTGCTGCATCTATACATTCAGCGGGTGAGAGTAAGGACAGGTTCAGTGCTGGCGACAGGATGCTGTGAAAGCCGAACATATCATTCGATGCCATCGCGTCCTCGTACCGTCCAAAGTCGGGAAGAGCTTCCAGAACAAACCAGGATAGTCGCTCAAGTGCTTCCTCCCGTGTAACCGGCTCACTGAAGTTTCCAACATCTCCAATCAAACCATTAAGACTGATAACAGTGTCAACTACGCTCAAGGTGATGTCGTCGGGAGAAAAGCTTGGTTGAAAGATTGGCTGATGGTTCTTCGGAAATGGCTTTCGGTTTTCTTTATCGTAGTTCCAAACACCCCCAACTGGCTGATTGCCATCCATGAGGTAGCCAGTTTGCTGACGGACTAAACGATAGTACTGCTCGAGGCGAGGTTGACTTCTGGTTGACATCCACTCCGCGAAATCAACCTGTGGCATAAACCAATAAGGATCTTGTATGAACTTTACTCCTGCTGCTTGCAACTTTGACCGCATTCCAGATTCGCGGGGTTCAATACAGCTGAGAGCATCGTCTTGATCACGAATGCAGTCCATCAATGATTCATTGATGCGATAGTCCACTACGTATCCAAGATCCTTTAATCGATCGCGGAAATGACGCATCGCACTCCAAACAAGCACGATTTTCTTACGGTGATACGGTTTTCGGCGGACAAATTCCCAATCTTCAACCATCAGGATTTTGTCAACATCGCGATTCGGTTCCATCGCATTGATGTAATCGAGTGACAGCTGATCACCTAGAATCAGGATTGTTTTTGCCATTGTTGCTTACTGGTAAATCGCAATCGCCAGACCATTAGCATGGCTTCTATGACTATTTTTTTGCTCATTTTCGACACGCCATCCACTCTGTCGGCGAAAATGATCGGGACTTCCTGTATATCAAGTCCGAGGCATGCTGTGCGGTATGTCATTTCAACTTGAAAAGAGTATCCATTTGAGCGAATGGTGGAGAGATTGACAGAACGTAGCGTGTCTGCTTTCCAAGCTTTGAAACCACCGGTGACATCCCGTATGGGTAATCCCAGAATGGTCCTCGCATAAAAGCTTCCTCCTCGTGAGAGGAGCTGACGTCCAACGCCCCAGTTTACGGTACCACCGTCTGTGACGTATCGACTCCCAAGGACCAAATCTGCCGATGAGAGAGCTTCGACGAGGCGGGGAACATCGGTTGGGTTGTGGCTAAGGTCGCCATCCATTTGCACCAGTACATCATAGTTCCGGGAGAGACCCCATTCAAATCCTGCGACGTAAGCACGACCAAGTCCATCTTTTTCTTTGCGATGCAATACGTGAATAGCAGTGTCAGCACGGGCGAAGGTATCTGCCAGCTCACCGGTTCCATCCGGTGATGTGTCATCAACAATCAGCAAATGAGCCAAAGGGGCTTCTTTTCGAACGCGCTCGATAATCACTGGGAGGTTTGCCACCTCATTGTATGTGGGAATGACAATTAGGACAGACACGCGCACAGGGTATCACCTCGCATAGGGATGTCGATGGTAGGATATGGGAGTATGTCGATGCGTATATCCGGTGCATTTTCCAGCAATAGGCCAACGGTAAGTTTTGAGTTTTTTCCTCCGAAAACAGACGAGGGTGAGACGTTACTGTGGCAGGCAATAAAGCGCTTACAGGACCTCAATCCTGATTTTGTCTCGATCACCCGCACAGGTGAAGGTACATCTGCGACGCTGAGGCTCACAACGCGCATTCAGAGTGAGCTTGGGATTCGTTCGATGTCTCATTTGACATGTGTTCATCACTCAGAGGATGAAATGTCATCACACCTCGATACGCTGTGGGCTGAGGGTGTAGAGAATGTCCTTGCATTGCGTGGTGACCTTGAACCTGGTCAAACCACATTGTCTGGCGGAAAGTTTCAATACGCGACGGATCTTGTCAAGTTCGCTGCTGAAAGACATCCATTTTGTATCGGAGTGGCCGGCTATCCGGAGGGTCATCCTCAATGTCTCAACCTGACACGTGACATAGAGCATTTGAAATCTAAGCTGGATGCTGGCGCATCTTTTATCATCACGCAGTTGTTTTTCGACAATGATGACCTGTTCCGATGGCGGGATATGTTACTAAACCATGGGATTGATGTTCCCATCGTCGCTGGCATCATGCCAATAACCAATGTGTCGCAGATTAAGCGTTTTGTTACGCGTTGCGGAGCGAAAATTGCACATCCACTCCTCTTGAGGTTGGAAGCGGCCGAAACCAACCCGGACGACGTCGTCAGGATTGGACAGGAACACGCCCTTAGTCAGGTGCAGGGCTTAGTTTCGGGTGGTATCGCAGGGTTGCACTTCTACACGCTGAACAAAAGCAAGGCAACAGCAGATGTTGTCCGCTCATGGAATGCAGCAAAAGCATAGGACAGCAGCTATCGATTACCACAAAGGTATCGGAATTAGCCAAACCGTCCGTTGATGTAGTCATCGGTTTGCGCTTTGCTGGGTGCCCCGAAGACCTGAGTTGACGGTCCATATTCGACCAAGTCACCTTTCAGGAAGAATCCTGTCATATCGGATATGCGCCTTGCCTGTTGCAGATTGTGCGTGACAATGACAACGGTGTACTCTGTTTTAAGGCGATTGAGTAGCTCTTCAATTCTGTGCGTACTGTTTGGATCCAGTGCACTGCACGGTTCGTCCATTAGGATGACTTGAGGGGAGACCGATAGTGTTCTGGCGATACAGAGTCTCTGTTGTTGTCCGCCTGACAAGGCCATCGCCGATGACTTTAACTTGTCCTTGACTTCTTCCCACAGAGCGGCATCAACCAAACACTTTTCAACAAGGGAATCCAAGTCACTGCCACGGGCTATTCCATGTGTTTTCGGTCCGAATGCGATGTTGTCATAGATGGACATCGGAAACGGCACGGGTTTTTGAAAGACCATGCCTATCGTCCTGCGCAGGGCTTCCACAGATACCGCACTGTCGCGGATGTTCTGCGATTCAAACTTAATGGTGCCTGTCATGCGTGCACCATCAATACGATCGTTCATCCGGTTCAGACATCGGAGGAATGTCGATTTGCCACACCCTGATGGTCCTATGAATGCAGTTACAGCATTCTTGGGAATCTCCATATTGATCTCGAACAGCGCTTGATTGGAACCGTACCAAAAGGAGACGTCTTCGATAGAAATGCAGGTAGCAGAGGACATTGGTGGACTACTTCTTTCCAGAGCGGGTGACAAGCCGCGCAACAATACTGAGGATAAGAATCATCAAAATCAGCGTTAGTGCCGTTGACCAGGCAATCGCATTCTGTGTAGTATCTGCGGCCGTAGCGTACTTGTAAAGTCGAAGGGGGAGAGCATCAATCGGTCCTGAGAAGGGGCCCTCAAACTCGTTCCCCAAAACGGTGAACAGAAGCGGTGCTGTCTCTCCAGCCACGCGAGCCAGTGCCAGCATGACACCCGTAACGATGCCATTACGAGCTGCCGGAAGGACGATAAGCAACATCGTTCTCCATCTTGGAGTCCCCAATGCAAGAGATGCATCCCAAAGGGATTGTGGGACCAGCTGAAGCATTTCATCCGTTGTTCTCATCACGAGAGGAATCATCATGATGCCTAAAGCCGCTCCGCCTGCGAATCCTGAGTAACCTTGTCCAGGATGCCTCAGGGCATAAGGCAGGATCCAAATGGCGTACACGAACAAGCCGATTACGATACTGGGAATCCCGTTTAGCACATCCGTTAGAAATCGGACGGCATTGCTGATTTTTCCGCGGGCTTCGGCCTGGTAGATGCCACTCAAAATCCCGATAGGTAATGAAATGCACAGGGCAATACAGAGTATTCCGGCACTCCCAACAATGCTCTGTCTTATACCGCCCAGCGCAGGATTAACGTTGTCCGGCAAGCGTAAAAAAAGAGTTGGTTTAAAGAATGCTAGTCCCTGACGCAAGAGAAACCACAAAATGTAGCCCAGCACCGCCATGGCAATTAAAGCAGATGCTGTGCATATTCCTTGAAAGACGCTATTGGCGATGCGTCTGCGTCTGAGGTTAGGGGTTCGCGCTATTGATGTCATTAGCCCAACCTACGCAATGCGACTTTGACAAGTGAACGTGCGGCGAAGTTGATCAACATCGACGTCACAAACAGGACTAAACCGAGCTCGATTAAGGCTGCGGTAGCAAGACCGGGAGTTGCTTCTGTGAACTTGTTTGCCATCGCTGAGGCAATGGTATAACCGGGATCGAAAAGTCCTATTGACCTGCCATCCGGTGTATTGGGAGTCATATTGCCAATCACCATCGTGACTGCCATCGTCTCGCCGAATGCTCTTCCAAAGCCCAGCATAACTGCACCGATGAGTCCAGGAGCGGCACTTGGGAGGACAACTTTCAGAATAATCTCTGACTGAGTGCATCCCATTCCTGCTGCAGCATCGCGCTGAATCGTTGGTATAGCGTTCAAAATGTCCCGACAGATTGCGGTAATGAACGGGGTAATCATAATTGCGAGCAGCAGGCCGGCTGCAAGCATACTTGGTCCGTAACCCGCACCGGTAAGCAGCGACTTTACAACAGGAATCTTTGCGATGACGGGAGATGCAAGTGCCGGAGTCATCACTTTGTCGCGTAGTACCGGAATCAGTACAAAGATGCCCCAAAGTCCGTAGACGACGGAAGGAATAGCAGCCAATAGCTCGATAATGAATGTAATCGGTAAACGTATCCACTTCGGTGCGATTTCAGCCAGAAAAATCGCACTACAGAGTGACAGAGGAACGCTTACGATAATGGCTAAAAGACTTGAATAGAGAGTGCCGGACAAGAATGCAGCACTTCCGTATTTACCAGCTGCATCATCCCATTCATGTCCAGTAAGGAAGCCAAATCCGAGCGACCGGATTGACGGTAATGATTGCCACAATAGTGCGGTACCAATCGCCAGGACAAGGGTCATTATCACGACCGCCGCAATTGTAATCGCACAGACGTAAGCAGAATCCCGCCAGTTATCCCGATTGCCCTCAATCAGAACTATTCCAGCGGGTTTGTTCACGCTTGACTTAGAATCCAACGATTACTTTCCAATCGCTGCGAATGCGCGGCGGCGAACGGATTCTGGCAATGGGGCGTAATCATATTTTGCGGCCAACTTCTGACCGTCGGTTAGGCACCAGCGTATGAAGTCTTTGACCTCACGCTTCGCATTTGGATACATGAGCAACCAGGTGAAGCCGGCAATTGGGTAGCCTTCTTTGTCCTGTGTGTTTGTGATCATCGCACGAAAGTCTGCCGGGAGGTCTTTAGCCGTCGCGCTCTCAGTAGCAGACCGAATTGATGCAACAATCCAGTTACCTTTTGCATTTTGAATCGTTGCAAAAGGCATTTTGTTCTTTTCAGCGAAAGCCAGTTCCACATAACCGACAGCACCCGGGGTTTGCCGAACCAGTGCTGCTACTCCGTCATTGCCCTTGCCTTTGACACCGACCTTTATATTGACGCTCTTACCTTCACCAATTTCGGCCTTAAAGGATGGCGACACGCGTGTGAGGTAGGAAGTGAAGATGGCCGTAGTTCCACTGGAATCTGCACGGGAAACTGGTACGACTCTGATCGCCGGGAGCTTGACGCCGGGGTTCAGTGCAGCAATGGATGGATGATTCCACGTACCGACCTTACCGGTGAACATTTCTGCCAAAACGGCACCGGTAAGTCTGATTGAAACTTGGACTCCCGGAATATTGTAGGCAGCAACAACACAACCAACACATGTTGGAATGTGGAGTACACCTTGTGCCTGAGCGAGCTCAGCATCGGTCATAGGGGAATCTGTAGCACCGAAATCAACGGAGCGTGCGGTTATCGCTTTGATGCCACCACCGGACCCGATTGCCTGATAGTTGATCGAGACTTGTCGCTTTTGCGCATAGTCCTGAGCCCACGCATTGTACAAAGGCGCTGGAAACGTTGCACCTGCTCCATTAATGGCAACGTTTTGTGTTGGTGCAAGCAATCCGGGTGAGCTCGCTGCAACTTTGGGTGAAAACGAATGTAATCTCATAAGGACAAGACCTCCAACCTAACCAGACATTAGTCTAGGTTTCGGAGAGAGGTCTTTTGTTAACGAACTATAAAGAAATATCGCTGCGTTGCCGTACACGCCTTAACACGCATTCGTTGCCGATCACTTGACTGGCGGGTAACAGTCTAGGCGTATTTAGCTGTCAGACTTCGTCCCAGTTTTGCACTTTCCACTGCCAAATCCAGGATGTGGACCGGACGACGGGCCCATTCAGGAGTGATGACCAATGGTTCACGCCCTGATATGGCTGCCTCGATATTCTGATAGAACTTTTCCGTCTGACCTGGCTGATTTTTGCCTTCCCGGGTGGTCAATACGCCATCCACTTTAGTGCGGATAACCCATTTATCAAAAAACATTAAGTACGTGCCCTTGGTACCTGTTATCTCAAGGATTCCACGGTCACCCTTGTTGTGCGCATCGATACTCGAAATGTTCAATGAAAGCCAACGGCCATCATCGAATCGCACTGTCAAATGCCCTTCATCTTCATTTGCATCCTGTGGGAAAGGAAGGTTGTCTGCCCAGAAGCCTTGCTTTGCGTAACCAGAAACTTCAGCGATGGATGCTGGATTAAGAATCTGCAGGCTGTACTCAAGGAGGTGTACACCCCAGTCATAAAGGATTCCACCGGAAACGCTTCTTTGGCTACGCCACCAAGTGGATGGTTGATCATAACCACCCATATGACATTCGATTCGGAAGACATCACCGATTTCTCCGGCATTAATGTGGTGGAGAGCTTCGAGGAGGTGACCATCCCAGTGGCGATTGTGGTAAGTCGACAAAACTACCCCACTGGCATTTGCTGCGGCGATCAGTGAGTCACACTGCTCGGTCGTGATCGTCATCGGCTTTTCGATAACAACATGCTTTCCTGCGTTCAGGCATTGCAATGCGACAGCCGTATGGGAGTCATGGGGAGTAATCACTGTGATCAGGTCTGCATCGCCCATTGCCAAAAGGTCATCGACAGAGCTAAATGTCGCAATCCCCGGGAAGTCCGCTTCCGCGGCGGTCAATCTAGCAGGGTCCGTATCACAAACAGCTACCGGTGACATTCCAGCTTCCCGCATCTGGGTCAAGTGCTGACGCCCCATATTGAAAGATGGCCCATAGCCAACGACTGCTACCTTTATCACGAGCATTCCTCACAGAATAAGTCTGCATTTATGGTATCCGCTAGATTGGTCTCCGGGTAGAATCGGGGCATGTGGCCATTACAAAACCAGAGACAACCGATATATGAGCGACGTGCAATGCATGACCCGAACGGAACCGGCATTTTTTACATGGACCGTGAGATTGCGTTGGTGATGGGGCACGAGGGTGCAGATTGGCTCGAGAGACCTGAGCGGGAAACGGAGGAGGCTCCGGATGTGTTGGTGCGCGCGCTCAGACTGAAACCCGGAATGGTTGTTGCTGATATCGGTGCCGGCAGTGGATATTTCACCTTTAGGATGGCTCCACGGGTAGGCACGAAGGGAAAAATTCTCGCTGTGGATATCCAGCCGGAAATGTTGGCGATTATCAATGAACGGTCGCGCATAAAACGGGTGAACAATGTCGAAACAGTTTTGGGAAAGACGGACGATGCGTGCCTAAAGCCAAATTCAGTTGACCTCATCTTATTGGTTGATGTTTACCATGAGTTTGACAAGCCATACGAGATGACTGCATCCATGGTCAAGTCCCTCAAAGTTGGGGGACGTCTGGTTATCGTTGAATATCGTAAAGAAGACCGACGTGTGCCAATCAAGGAAGTGCACAAAATGTCTCAGGCACAGCTTCGTAAAGAGTTGGCATTGTTTCCCGTAAAGTGGGTTGAAACGAACCCATCGCTTCCGTGGCAACATATCGTGGTCTTTGAGAAACTCTGATGCCCATTAGAGTCCTTGTTCCTGAGTCGATCGTTGAGGACCTCACCGTCCGCCTGCGTTCCAGCGGGTCAGATTATGTCGAACTTGTTGGATTTGCTGACAATGCCCCCAATCTGCGTGATTCCCATGCCGATGTCGTCATCCGTTGGATTGCAGGCGCACGCTTTGATGAGCTGATGGACCAAAGCCGGAAACAATGGCTCCACACGGCATCCGCTGGCGTTGACCACGTCATGGTTCCTGCAGTGCTGTCGCATCCGGATCTTATTCTCACGGACAGTGGACCTGCATACGGGCCATCAATGGCAGAGTTTGTCATTACATGGATGCTTGCGGTGACGCATAAGGTTCCCCAGTTTTTGGAGATGCAGAAAGACCGACATTGGGAGTGGGTCACGCATTCAGAGGTGGCAGGGAGTACCGTAGGAATCATAGGAGCGGGTCCCGTCGCGCAACACATAGCGCACGCATGTAAGGCGGTGGGCTGTACGGTGATGATGCATCGTAAACGTCCCATTTCAGTCGCAGGGGTCGATGCCGTTTACTCTGGTCTTTCTGGTTTGATGGAGATGGTCCCGAAAGTCGATTGGCTCATCCTTGCGTGTGCCATGACTCCTGAGACTGCTGGACTTGTGAGCCAACAGGTGCTGGAAGTGCTACGGCCGGGTGCCAAAATAATCAATGTTGCACGCGGGGGCGTCATTGATCAGGAAGAGCTCTTACGGTGTCTGGATTCCGGCAAGGTCAGCACAGCAATCCTTGATGTCACGACTCCGGAGCCACTTCCTACCGACAGTGCACTGTGGAGCCATCCAAGCGTACATATAACCTGTCACAGCAGTGCGTGGACCGATGGCCTGCGTGTTCGGCTGTTGGACTTATTTGTTGACAATCTTAGGCGTTATGTCAGTGATGAGCCATTACTAAATGTTGTGGACTTCAAGCGTGGCTACTAGTTTCTACTATGATGCAACGGCGATGATCCGGGCTTCGAACGAAGTTATCTAAAACTGGTCGGCAGGTAATGCCAGACATTATTGAATGCCGAAGTCCAGAGAGGCTTGTGCAACCGGAGCATAGCTCCTGCGATGGAGTGGGCATGGTCCATAGGTGCGCAGCGCCAGAAGGTGTTCAGGACTTGGATAGCCCTTGTGGCGATCAAAGCCGTAAACCGGGTAATCCGTATGGGCTTGCATCATGATGTTATCCCGGGTGACCTTCGCCAGAATGGATGCTGCTGCGATACTCACCGATTTGTCATCTCCCTTGACTATGGACGTGCATCGATCGTGCAGCCGGGGCACCGGACTTCCATCAACCAGTACCGCATCCGGATATACAGCGAGACCAGTAACAGCTCTTCGCATCGATGCCCAGGTCGCCTGAAGAATGTTAATACTGTCGATTTCATGAACCGGTCCAATATCTACGTTCCAGCAAATCGCGTTTTGTTTAATGACGTCAACGAGTGCAGATCGCCTGGATTCGGATAGCTTTTTGGAATCCTTGATATCTGCGTGCATGAACCCGGGTGGGAAGATGACCGCTGCGGTTACAACGGGACCCGCTAACGGACCACGTCCAACTTCATCAACTCCGGCAACATTTAGCCAGCCATTTGCATGGCATTCTGCTTCGAATACGGTTCGGTCAGTGGTCATTGAATCAGTTTCATTCGTGCCAGCGGAAAGATGACGGCATCTGCACGACCGATGACCCTGTCAACCGGTACACTGCCCCAGCGGTGGCTGTCATGCGAGTCATTTCGATTGTCGCCAAGCACATAAATATGCCCTGGTGGGATTTTGTGATCGAAATCGATGTAGTCAGGATCTTCTCTGATGTACAGCTCTGTCAGGACGTTGCCATTCCGCTTTACGTGACCGGGTGTGATCAACGGCCGTGACTTGCATTTCAGCAAATCCTTGATCTCCTGAACATCGATTTTCCTCTTCCCAGTCCAGAGGCCGTCCTTCGCAAAGAGAAGCGGTGAATCCGATGATTCGATAATGTTTTTGCTTCGTAGTATTGTTCGGATGTCGGTATGCGTGAGAACTGAGTCATCAATTGTTATGCTGCCCGGTTCAATTGAAATCAAATCCCCCGCACGTCCTATGACGCGCTTGATGAACTCTTTCTCTTGTTTGTCTGCGGCAACAGGAGCCCTGAAGACGACAACATCACCATATTGAATCGGTACCACCCGATAGATAACTCTATTGACAACAATCCTGTCGTTTATATCGAGTGTAGGTTGCATAGACCCTGTCGGTATATGAAACGTTAGAACGAGAAACGGTCGGATGATTAGGAAAACGAGCGCTACGGCAATCTGGATTGTTTCGATTATCTCGGTGAGGATACGAAAAACGGCTGACCGGTCACCTTTCCAGGAAACACGGACAGCCGTAAGGAGGGCAAGTATTGAGACAACAACGGGCAACGGAAGAGTTGAAAGCTTATCGGTTAAGGACTCCACTTAACGTTGCGTTGCTCCCAAAGTACTTACTTGTCAGCGAAGCGACCGTTGCGGTCTTCCTTGATACGCGCTGCCTTACCTACGCGATCACGCAGGAAGTAGAGCTTGGAACGTCGGACAGCGCCTCGACGGACAACTTCGATTTTATCAATGCGTGGTGAATGCACCAGGAATGTACGCTCAACACCAACACCATTGGTGACTTTACGTACGAGAACCGTATCTCGGATGCCTTCGCCGCGGCGTGCAAGTGCAACACCTTCAAAGATCTGGATACGTTCCTTACCACCTTCAACAACCTTAGCGTGAACACGAACAGTGTCTCCACCTCGGAAGCGAGGAACATCGGTGCGCTTTTGCGCATTCTCAATTGCACGAATAATGGTTTCGTTTGCCATTTAACTAACTCCGTAAACCGACGGTTGAGCCGTAGGTCGGTTTCGGCCGTTTTCAAGAGGTCGACCCCAGCCAGAGGGCAGGTTGGGACATTGAAAGCGTCGCCACGACAATCTCTTGCCGCCTCGGTGACGTTATCCGTTCACCATCCGGGGGACCAGAGTCATTTAGACTCTGCGAGCCTGTCATAGGTGTCGATCCGTTTTCGGTCTTCCTTCGACAAGGGCTGCAACCGCTCCCAAAGATCTGGTCGGCGGGAACGCGTACGCACGAGCGCTTGTGTTCGCCGCCAATCATCTATATTGGCGTGGTGACCCGACAATAGAATATCAGGAACTTTGTGTCCGCGAAAGTCCGCCGGGCGTGTGTAATGCGGGTATTCCAGTTTTCCGGTAGAAAATGATTCGTCAGCAGGACTTTCGGTGTTTCCAAGCACCCCTGGGAGCAATCGGCATACTGCGTCAATAACGACTAATGCTGCGGGTTCGCCGCCCGTTAGGACATAATCACCAATTGAAAGTTCCCGGTCAATCCAATGTTCTCGCACGCGCTCATCAATGCCTTCATAATGACCACAAACCAGTGTGATGCCATTGAGAGTAGCGAGCTCGGCTGCGATGTCTTGTGTAAGGGTCTCACCCGCCGGCGACATGTAAATGACGGGTACCGCGATTTGGCTGGATTCCCGGGATGCCTCAATCGCCGCAACGAGTGGCTCGGTTTTCATAACCATTCCGGCACCGCCACCGAATGGGTAATCATCCACAGTTTTGTGCTTGTTGGTTGAGAAGTCCCGCGGGTTTATGACGTTCACCGTGACTAATCCCGCGGCAATTGCACGGCCAAGGATGCTGTGATCAACGGCTTGCAGTATAAATTCCGGGAAGAGGGTTACGACATTGACCGAGTAGCCCTGAAATGGTTTGTCGCTAGAGCTCATCTACCCGCAGGCCCGGTACATCACGGACTGTAATTTGTTTGCTTGCAATATCGACAGCCAGAACGAACTGTTCAACGGCTGGAATCATCGCTACATCGGTTTCGTAGACATCATTGCTATTCGCATTGACATGCACTGTGTGAACCGTACCGAAGTCGCGACCAGCGTCTGTGATGACACGACAGCCTTCAATGTCAAAGGCGTAATACTCATCCGCCGGTAGGGCAGGCAGCTCAGTCTTGAGCGCACGTAATGTGTAGCCGTGCAGAAGTTCCGCCTGATTGCGATCGATTCCATCGAGTAACACCAGCCAGCTAGGTGGGTGATGACGCACCGAGACGACCTTCACCGGTGCACCCACGCCCTCCGGTGACACAAGCTCAAGCGATGTGAATGATTTTATCTGAGGCATCCGGGCGAAGTGTGCCATGACTTTGACTTCGCCCCGTACACCAAATGGCGCAGCGATTGTTCCAATGAGTACGGATTGACTATCCATTTATGAAACTCACTTCACGCCCACAAAGTACAAACGGTCGATCTTGGCTATGCAAGAATTTCCACGTATACTTTACGCTTGTCCTTCATGGCAACAGCCTTGACAAGGGTGCGGATGGCATTGGCGATGCGCCCTTGCTTTCCAATAACCTTTCCCAAGTCATCGGGTGATACGCGAACTTCGTAAGTCGTCGCATCATCACCCTCAATCTCTGTTACCTCTACAGCATCAGGATTGTCTACGAGCTCTTTTACCAGAAATTCAACAGTCGATTTCAACGGTGGACCTTCTTTGAACGACTGAAGTTTAGCCTTCAGCCTTTGTTGTTGCTTCGATCAAACCGCTCTTCAAAAGGATATGGTGAACCTTATCTGTCGGTTGAGCGCCAACTCCAAGCCAATAGCGTACGCGGTCTTCTTTTAGTTCCACAATTGGAGCAACATCTGCTGCAACCATCGGATTGTAATAGCCGAGCTCTTCAATAAAGCGACCATCACGCGCACGGCGAACATCTGCTGCAACGATGTGGTAGAACGGGCGCTTCTTGGCGCCATCACGGCGCAAACGAATCTTAACCATATGCTTTCCTAATTTCCCTCAAACCCAGTTTACGGCATTGGAAGCCGAAAAATCGCCTAACGAACAAACGGAGGACGGATCCGTCCAGATGGACCTCCACCCTTACCCTTCTTCGCTGGACGCCGCTGTCCTGGCATTCCAGGGACCGCAGGCATTCCAGACAACCCGGGCATCTTACCACTTGAAAGACCTTTCATCAGGTTTCTCATCTGCTCAAATCGGTTCAATGCCATATTTACATCAGAAACAGGTACCCCGGAGCCTGCAGCAATCCGCTTTCGGCGGCTTCCATTGATAATTTCCGGGTTCTTTCGCTCTTTGGGCGTCATGCTCCGCACAATGGCCTCGAACTTTGCCATTTCCTTTTCGCCAGCTCCAAAGTCGACATCTTTGAGCTGAGAGCCAACTCCCGGAATCATCTTTAACAATTGCTCCAAGGGGCCAAGCTTACGCATTTGCTGCATTTGCTCCAGAAAGTCCTCGAAGTCAAACTTGCCCTGACGAAGCTTTTTTTCCATCTCAACGGCGCGCTTTTCATCGACAGCGGCTTCCGCCTTCTCTATCAATGAAAGAACATCGCCCATGCCGAGGATACGCTGAGCGATACGGTCTGGATGGAATGGCTCCAGAGCATCCATCTTCTCGCCGATTCCCGCAAGCTTTATGGGCTTTCCCGCCACCGCCCGCAAAGAAATCGCCGCACCGCCGCGTGTGTCGCCGTCGACCTTTGTCAGTACGAAACCGGTCACATCAATTGCTTCTGTGAACTGTGTTGCTACATTGACTGCATCCTGACCTGTCATCGCATCAACAACTAGCAATGTCTCATGCGGGGACGTTGCGCTGTGGACGGCTTTGAGCTCATCCATAAGCGCTCCATCAACATGGAGACGGCCTGCCGTGTCCAATATCACGATGTCCAGACGCTTGTCAGTGGCGAAGGCCACCGCATTTTTCGCAACGTCCACTGGACCCATGCCCGCCTGGGTATACACGGTTGCGCCAACCTGACCTCCAACGACCTGAAGCTGCTGGATGGCTGCCGGGCGCTGGATGTCACAGGCAGCAAGTAACACTTGCTTACCCTGACCAATCAACCGCTTAGCAAGTTTTCCGGCAAGCGTTGTTTTACCAGCACCCTGTAAGCCGCAAAGCATGATCACCGTCATCGCACGGGATTGAATATTCAGTGGAACTGCGACGGCTCCGTCAATGGACTCATCTGGACCAAGCCCTGACAGCGTACGGACAAGCTCATCATGGACGAACTTGATGACCTGTTGACCTGGCTGAAGCCCATCAAGGACTTCAGCGCCCAGAGCCTGCTCTTTAACCCGGCTGATAAAACTCTTGACCACACGGAAGTTGACATCCGCTTCGAGCAATGCAGAACGAACGATGCGCATCGCTTCATCGATATCCGCTTCCGTTAGCTTCTGATTTCCACGCAGCTTAGCAAAAGCTGTTTGCAGCTTTTCGGCAAGATTGTCAAACATGAGTCACCTTTGGTCTTCCAAACGCGAATTTTACCGTGAAGAGGGTGTGATATGCGTTATTGTGAAAGTATGCCGATGCTAATGACGTTCGGAGAGTTAATGCTCCGTATTTCGCCCGCTGGGGACAGCAGGCTGATTACCGCTAACATTGCAGATCTCGCGTTTGGCGGTGCCGAGTGTAATGTTGCCGTGGCTGCAGCCCGAATGGGGAGCAGTGCTCGTTACGTCACTGCACTGCCTGATAATCCCTTAGCCGATGCTGCCATGATGAAGGTTCGGTCTTTCGGGGTCGACGCCGCTCACATCCACTGTATGCCCGGCAGGCTTGGGATTTATTTCGTTGAGCCTGCATCTGGATTACTGCCAGCATCTGTCATCTACGATCGTGCTGGATCTGCTGTGACATGCTGGAGCCCATCCGATTCCGAAATAGGGGCGATGCTGGAAGGAGTGACCCATTTTCACTTCACTGGAATTACGATCGCAATCGGTGGGCAAGCAACAGATACGCTTATGCGGTTACTTAGGCGATGCAGGGATTCCGGCATTCATGTGTCAATGGATGTCAACTATCGCATGAAACTATGGTCCGTTGAGAAGGCAAGGGAGGGGGTAGGTCCGGTGCTGTCTTTCGTCGACACACTCATCGTAAACGAAAACCATGCCAGGATGCTCTTTGACTGCACGCAAGAGTCTGACTTTGAGAAAGCCAGTTTCCTGCACGAGCACAATTCCGGCCTCAGTAACGTGGTTGTATCGCGTCGTCGCGCTGAGGATGATTTTCACGATAACTGGAGTGTTATCGCAATGGACGCAGCTGGTAACACTTACCAAACGCCAAACCGCTGTATCACCATGATTGAACGAGTTGGCGGTGGGGATGCATTTGCCGGTGCATTTCTCTCCGAGTTGATGAGCGGGAAGGAGATGAACCATTGCCTTAACTTTGGAGCCGCTGCGCTTGCACTCAAGCATGGCATAAAGGGCGATTTTTGCACATTTGGACGCAAGGATGTCGAATCCGTGATGCTTGCTAATTCAACATCAGGCGTCGTCCGGTAGAATGTAATTCAATATCGCTGACGCACCAAAGAGGAGAGTGTATCCCTATGACGAACAGAAAGTCGGTCTCTGGAACTATCTCCGATGCGGGTTTAATTGCTATCGTTCGCTCAAAGTCCGATGCATTCTGTTTTGAAGCTGTCGAGGCATTGGGGTCAGTAGGCTGCCATGTGGTGGAAGCGACCCTTACGACGCCAGGTGCGCTAAAACTCGTTTCTGACGTTCGCGCGCGCCTTCCTCAGGTAACCATGGGAATAGGCAGTGTCCTATGCGTTGATCACGTTCTGGCTGCCGCCGATGCCGGAGCTCAGTTTGTGGTGACACCTGTTCTGAACACAGCCGTTATCAAAGCGTGTAATGACGCAGATATCCCGATTGTGTGCGGTGCCTACACGCCAACAGAAGCGCAAATGGCACATGATTCAGGTGCGGACTTTGTCAAGCTTTTTCCCGCTGATACCCTTGGGGCGAAGTACATTAAGGCGCTTCTTGCACCGCTTCCGCATCTGCGAATCATTCCAACAGGTGGAGTGGATGTAACGACCATCCCTGAACTTTTTTCTGCTGGATGCATCGCTGTTGCTGCAGGGAGTAATCTGGTAAGTGAAGCCCTCCTCAGCAACCGGGATTCGGACGGGATTCAAACCAGAGCCAAGTTGTTCGTAAGTACCGTAGCGATGGCACGGGGCACATAGTGGTGGATGCGCCTATCGCAGGGGTTCGTACCTACCGTCTGGCGGCCAGACTTTGGGAACCCATCGGTACACCCCACGGGAAAACGTACAGACGAGAATCGTTACTCGTGGCGGTTGACACTGCCGATGGGCGTACTGGATGGGGTGAATGTGGTGGTTTCCCTGAGGCTGCAGAGGCGCTGATCAAAGAAAGGTTGGCACCAATTCTCTTTGGTCAATGTGCGCTGAACCATGAACGATTGTGGCAGGCCATGTGGCTTGCTGCCCAGCCTCATGGACGTCGAGGTGCGATGATGGGAGCAATCAGCGGCCTCGATATGGCCATTTGGGACCTTCGCGCACGCACACTTGGAATTCGGGCGGGTGACTTGTTCGGCGGTATCCATCGCGAAAAGCTCCCGTGTGCTGCCATTGGCTTGTATTCCATCGATGGTCCTGAAGTTGACCGGATCCCGCGTCTTGTTGACGAAGCCAGAGCGCTTGTCGACAATGGATACCGGGCCATCGCCATTCAACTAGGGCGCAACCTGACGCAGGATAAAGCACTCATATCAGGCCTCAGGAATGCATTACCCGAAACTGCATTCACCGCAGAAGCACACGGCGCCTACGACCTCCCGGAAGCCATTGCCATTGGACGACTCCTGGAAGAAAACCGCTTCTCAGTTTTTGAAGACCCGGTTCCGGCAGACATGCCCGAGCTATATACACATTTGGCTGCGGCAATCCGCATGCCTCTCGCGGCAGGTCGTCTCCTCCAAACACGTACCGAATTTGAAAATCTGTTACGGACACGATGTGTGCATGTAGCGCATGTCCACCTAGCCTGGTGCGGCGGACCGACAGAAGCACTCCGTATACGCGCACTCGCATCCGCTCACGGTATCAATGTTTCACCGATCGCAACCGGTAACGCGGTAGGAGTTGCTGCTGCGATGCACTTCCTCGCAACAGATATCCGACAACCAGGCCGAACGGAGGCTCCGCCGCCACTACTAAGGCGGGATGGTCTGAGGGATCCTCTACGGGATCACCTCGGAGGAGGGGCTCTTCGCCTTGAGGATGGTCTGATGACGATACCTAAGGGTGATGGTTGGGGCATCGATCCTGACTTGGAAGCGATTGAACGGCATATCGTTTCATCACAAAAACTTAGCCCATCGACAATCCTTCCGTGAATGAACGACTCATCGTAAACACCTCGTAAACGCGCGTTAGCCGTGTAAAGCAGCAGTTGTTAGCAGCTCGGGTACTCAGGCAGGCTACGTGTAGATTTCGACAACGTCATCGTCGTCTCTTACAATACAGACATGAACATTGCGCAGAGGGTTCTTGATGTCCAGTCCAGGATTTTGGGTGATGCCAAAGCATTGGACCGCCTGATCACGTTGTGCGACCGGTACGGCCACCGGCTTAGTGGCTCAGACTCACTCGAACGCTCGCTCGACTGGTTAGAAGCGACGCTGCGCAGAGATGGCTTTGATTCTGTAACACGCCAACCAGTACTGGTACCAAGGTGGGAAAGGGGGCAGGAGTCCCTCGAACTTTTGTCTCCGAGAAAGACATCACTTGCGATACTTGGTCTTGGAGGAAGTATTGGGACGG
Organism: uncultured Armatimonadia bacterium; assembly: GCA_964606305.1. GTDB lineage: Bacteria > Armatimonadota > Armatimonadia > Armatimonadales > Armatimonadaceae > CAIRTT01. The sequence continues at coordinate 37,083 of CAZSGJ010000002.1, read as the reverse complement.
GGAGAAGCGGAATAGTCGCGCCCGTTGTGCCTGTAAAGGATTTCACGGATCTTGCCGCTAAAGCTGATTTGGTTCGCGGTAAGGTCGTGCTCTTTAACGTCCCATTTACGACTTATGGCGCGACGGTGCAGTATCGGGCAAAAGGAGCAGCCGCAGCTGCCAGAGTCGGCGCGATTGCATCCATCGTAAGAAGTGTCGGACCCAAATCACTCCAGACCCCGCACACCGGTGCAATGGTTTATGAAGATGGTATTGAGAAGATACCGGCGTGTGCAGTGTCTATAGAAGGAGCGGAACTCATTCAGCGTCTCTATGATGCCGGTGATAGTCCTGTTGTTCAGCTTAAGATGGCAGCACATTTTCGTCCTGACAGACGCTCCTCTAACATCTGGGCAGATATACGAGGCTCCCAATACCCTGATGAGGTGGTCGCCCTCGGTGGGCATATTGACAGCTGGGATGTTGGACAAGGCGCTAATGATGATGCCGGCGGGTGTTGTGCAGCGTGGACTGCACTAATGCACATCAAGCATGGTGGATGGAGACCACGCCGGACAATCCGTGTGGCATTTTGGGTGAACGAAGAAAACGGTACGCGTGGTGGAATTGAGTATGCGGCTCGAGTGAAGTCGCTCCGCGAGCGCCACCGGCTTCTTGTCGAGTCTGACAGTGGCGTTGGAAATCCATTGGCTGTGGGAATCACGGCCAAAAGTGACCCAGTGTTTCGAGGGATTCAGGCTGAGTTATCACCGCTGCTGACGGATACTCTTGGTATCGCAGTCACAAGTGGAGGAGGGGGAGCGGATATCGCCCCGAGCGGTGCCCTTGGCTACCCGACAGCCGGTCTCAATACCGATACGACGGAATACTGGAATGTTCATCATACGCATGCCGATACCGTCGACAAGATAAGTCCTGTCGACTATAAGCGCTGCGCGGCTGCTCTTGCGACCGTTGCGATATGGGCCAGTGAGTCAGACACATCCATTTAGCAACCAGAATATGGTAGTATCCGCCGGCATGAATCGACCCCTCAATATATTGCTCTCAAATGATGACGGTGTACACGCTCCTGGGATACTGGCGATGCGTCGGGCATTGGCTGCTGCAGGTCACGCGGTAACCGTATGCGCTCCAGACCGTCCCCGGTCGGCAACAGGGCACTCGATAACGCTACACAAGCCTCTTCGCCTGAAGGAAGTCGCTCTTCATGACGGCTCACGCGCATTTGCTTGCAGTGGAATGCCTGCTGACTGTGTCCTCATGGGACTTACGCAGCTGATGCAGGACCATCGTTTTGACTGTGTTGTCAGTGGTATCAACCACGGTCCAAATCTCGGCTGGGATACAACATACTCCGGCACCGTAGCTGCTGCAATGGAAGGGGTCGTAAACGGCTTTCAGGCAGTTGCCGTCTCAATGGCATCGTTTGATCCCGCGCCGCACTGGGATACCGCAGGTGAGTTCATCGCCAATGTCATCGTTCCCCAGCTTATTGAAAACCCGCTTCCGGCAGGTTGCCTCCTGAACGTCAATGTCCCGAATTTGCCGGCGACCGAGGTTTCTGTTGAAATCACAAGGCAAGGCGAGAGGCATTATGAAGACAAGCATGAAGCCCGCGTCGACCCGCATGGCTCTGCTTATTTCTGGATCGGTGGTAAACCCGTTGATTCGGACCCCATTCCTGGCACCGATGTTTACGCTGTAAAGAACAACCGAATTTCAGTTACGCCATTACATTTGGACTTGACACGACATGATGTGCTTGGACAACTCCGGGAGTGGAACATCAACTAGTCAGGTGCCTTGGCAACTGTGAAGCCAGCAAGCGACAATCCAATATCGCTCGTCCAATAGGCTTCGGTCACAGTTTCAGCAAAGGTTGGAAAATACGGATGCTGCTTACCTCCACCACTTTTAGCCGCAGCTAGCAACGACTCCAGTGATTCGAGGTCGTCTCTACGGTACTTGCTGAAGATCACCACCAGTTGTTTTTGAACATCTGATGATGCTGCTCCTGCTGCATCACTGCACGGCGGGATGACCTCATTGGACAATGCTAAGAGCTCATGGGATCCGAGTAGTTCCTGAATTGTCATAAAGTCTTACTCCAGTGTGGCGATTGCAATGTGATTTGTCTCATTGCTTCTGACAACTACAGCGATCCGTTTTTCATCAGGAGAAATACAGCAACAAAGCGGAAGTATTTCTCCAAGAGATAGTGAGGCGACTTTCTGCACTTTCCAGTTTGTTGTATTTAGGATGTAGACGTCATTGCCAGCCCCAAACGCAATCATGGAACCGGAGCGACTCCACGAGATGGCTGTCGTAACTCCACCTTGAACAAAAGTACGCTGCACCAGTTTCAGCGATTGCACATCAAGTGTATACAGCTGTGGCTGATTGTTTTTTGAGTGAAGAAGTACGGCACAGGTGGCACCATCCGGCGATGAAACCAACCAATGCCGGGGTTTTTTGGCAACACGCAGGTTTGTCTCTGCAAGGTGAGTCAGGCGGATTTGTGACGTGCCAGATGGTGGCTTTATGCGACCTGAATCATCAAAGGTGTGTTGCGATGCCAACGATAAGTTTGAAGCATCGACTTTGAATATCTCAGTGATTAAGTCTGCACCGACCACGGTGTCAGCCAAAAATGCAATCTGACGTGTTGAGCCAAGCCAAGTCTCTTCGTAGGCGCGGGTTATCTGTTCCGGGCCAGTCGGCGATTCAACTGTGTCTGTCACGATAAATGAATGATAAGTCCCGCTATGATTCCGCAGGTGTGAGGGGGGGACATCGACCGTCCCCGGGATATGGATTGCAATATCGCGCAAACTCGTTGCAGTTATAGCATCGTTGTATGTCGAGCGTAACCAGTCGCCTTTGGGGTGCCACATATGAACATGCGTTCCCCCCCGAAGCGCGCCAGACAGAGGGTGTGCGGTGATGTGCCTGGCATCCATATTTTGTACGCTGTGATGTGATGACCTATATCCAATCATTCCTTGCCGGTGAGAAGGTCCATACATCCAGTCACTGGTCGGATTTTCTGGTCCTGCAATGAACACGTAGCGATCGTCAAATGGATGCGTGGTAACTACGCCACAGCAGGCACCACTTCTGGACATGTAGAGGCAGTGCTCTTCGCCGGAATCAATATCAAGCTGAACAATGCGCACGCCATCGAAGATATCTCCCAAGCGGTCTGAGCGTGTGTCATAGACAAGCGACTTGGAATCTGCTGTCCAGACGTTGTTATTGGTGAGGATACGGCCATCGTGGGACTTGGTGATTACTCGTAGGTCAGTCATTTCTACACGTCAAATCATAAATCAAGTCGGTTGAACATGTACTTGGTGTTCAACCGACTTTGTTTGTTCTAACCCAGCTTTGGAAGTTCATAACCCTTGCGGTTTTTCCGCTTATACGGGAGCTCGTCCATTGCTTTTCGTACATTTGTGACCTTCTCGGTCGCAGAATCCCAGTGAAGAGTTTCCCCGCTTAGATACGCAAGGTTTGCGAGGTGGCAAACGGTGGTGGTCTGGTGCATCGATGCAACATTGGAACGCGTTGTTCCGCGGCTCTTTACGGAGTTCAGGAACTCGCGGACGTGGGTCCCGAGGCCATTCATCGTTCCACCCCAATCACGTGGAGCTGGCTTCTCTACCGGTTTGCCCTGTGCATCAAAAATGCTCCAGCCGGCTCTGTCTACCAGTAACCGCCCCTCGGAACCGATAAACAGTGCGCCATGATCACGACCACCATCCACACCTACGGCCTGATCACCAACATGCACCTCCCAGTCCATGATCCAGTTATCGAAGTTGTATAAGGTGAGCAGGGTATCCGGCGTGGTACGGTCATCATCGGGACCGACATAGTACTTACCACCCAGCGATGTCACTTTGGATGGTTGAACGAGGTTGTCCGACTTAGACATTCCAAGAAGAACAATGTCCATCATGTGGACGCCCCAGTCTCCGACCATTCCACCTGCAAAGTTGTAGTACCAACGATGGTTGTAGTGCAGGCGGTTAGACTGGTACGGAACCATCGCCGCAGGACCGACCCAGAGGTCGTAGTCGACTTCTTTTGGTGGTTCCGATGGCGCTACCTTGCCTAGAACTGCCGCTTTGGGAGCCTGTATCTTCCAGGCACGGCATACATTGATCTTGCCAAGCTTTCCGCTGCGGACATAGGTAACAGCATCAAGAAACTGCTGTTGACTTCGTTGCCAGGTTCCTACTTGGACAATTCTTTTGTAGTGCGCCGCGAAGTCGACCATTTGACGACCTTCCATGATGTTGTGCGAGATTGGCTTCTCACAAAAGACATCTTTGCCGTTCATACAGGCAGCAATCATGGGCAGAGCGTGCCAGTGGTCTGGAGTCCCCACGATTACGACGTCAACGTCTTTGCGCGTCACAACATTGCGGTAATCTTTGACTTCCGCTGGTCGCACATCGTAGCGGTCCTCTGCCATATCCGCAGCCTCGCGCATCCGGTTTGCATCCGGATCACAGACAACCGTTACAAGCGTGTCGGGTTGCTGCATAAACACGCGTAGGTTAGCTTTGCCTTGTCCACCGCATCCGATAAGGGCAACGCGTATTTTTTCCTGAGGATCAATGGCTGCAATTCCGGGAGTAGAACCTGGAAGAACCGCTCCAAAGTCATGTGCAGCCGATCCGAATGACTTCCCAAACCCAGGTTTGACGATAGTGGTTCCGACGAGCCCCGCGGCTGCGAGACCAAGGATGTTTCTGCGGGTTACGGATGATTCCATTTAGTGTGCCTTTCAATTAACGAAGGAGTCGCGACACCGACCGGCCCAGCAATGCCCTGAATTGTGTGATGGACATTTTGCCGGGGCTACACGATCAATCGTTGCCATTTAGTTTCTGATGGTTCAGCTCTGGGGGGCCCTTGTATGTACGCTTTTGAATGGCAACCCAGAAGAGAGAGAGGAGTGTAACAGTTGCAATAAGTACCGTTAGTGCCCATTGGTTTGGTGGTTGTACACCGAGATAAAGAATGAAGAGCAAAAGTCCTGCCACGAACCCAGCGAGAATCTTGAATGGTAATACGCCAATGCTCCACTTTCCTGGAACGGGCCACAATTTGCCACCAAGTGCCAGTCCACCGAGAATAACCGGGATTGCATACGTCAAAAAGAGGAAAATAACAGTACATGACACGACGACTGCATAAACAGAAACTCCCTTGATATTGGTGAGCGTCGCCGTTGCCATGAAAATGGATGTAATCAATGCTGTCGCCCAAATGGCAGGTTCAGGTGCTTTCGTGACTGGATTTACGGATGCTAACAGCTTACTCATCGGTAAGCCGCCATCGCGCGCAAAGGCGAACGTCATTCGACTTGTACTTGTTACCGTTGCCATCCCGCAGAGCATCTGGCAGAGAAAAATGGACACAAGTATCGGAATGCGAATAAATGCAGGCAGCCGGACATCAAGAACCCAGAAGAAAACATTCCAGCCTTGCCTCGCAGCTTCCTGCATATCGGGTATCGCAAGGATGACTGCAGACAATACAATCCATCCAGCCAGAAACGCCCAGAAGACACTCCTGACAATGGCACGCGGTACTGTCGCTGTCGCGTTTTTCGTCTCCTCGCTCGTATGAGCGCTTCCGTCATATCCTGTAATCGTATAGATCGGAAGTAGCAAACCCAGAAGGAATGCCCATTCGGATGTCACATGCGGCCATACATCACCGCCAGACGGACCCGTAAAGTTTGTAAATGTCCAAAGTCTTTCGATAGGCAGGGGACCAGCTGAAAACAATAAGGCAATGCTGGCGATCAGCGTAGTAGCCAGGAGCAGGTATCCAGTCATGTCGGTTAACTTACTGGTTAGACGGATGCCTCTCGCATTGACCATCGCCTGACCAAACGTCATAATCGCCACAGCGGTGATCGAGACGTACGGAGAAGCCGGAATGTTAAGATGTCCGCCAAACGCACCGACAAAGAAGTTCCAGGCACCCGCATTTATCGATGCAAGGGCGGTTACCAATCCGATCACGTTCATCCACGCGGTTATCCAACCAATAAAGCGGTTACCGAGTATTGTTGCCCAGTGATACAGCCCACCTGCGGTCGGGAAGGACGATGAAATTTGAGCAATGCCAACGGCAAACAACCCAGAAAGCATGCATCCGAGAGGCCAGCCAATCCCGATGCCTGCGCCACCAACTCCGCTTGTGACTTGGGCGATAGAGTTTACGCCGCCTGTTAGGATACTGATGATACTGAACGATACGGCAAAATTTGAAAATGCGGAGAGCCGCCGATCTAGCTGTTGTTCATACCCGAGCTTTGCAAGGACACGCTCTTCACTATCATCGTGTAACCCGGTAGGCTTCGATCCATCACTCATGTTCGCATAATACACGGCAAACTTCACAGGTACGAAGCGTCGAGTGTCATATCTTGTTGATTACAGCGATGTAATATAAGAGTTACCCTGAATTTATGGAAGAGGCTTAGAGGATGTCAGTAACCAAGGCGGTTGGAAAAGATGGCGGCCGTCACGTTGTGGCACAAAACCGGCGTGCGCGACATGAATACCACATTGATGATGTGCTAACAGCAGGAATCGTATTGGTTGGTACTGAGGTCAAGTCACTTCGCGCAGGAAAGGCAACCTTGGTGGATGCATATGCCAAGGTCGAAAATGGTGAGATGTGGCTGCACAACATGCATATCTCTCCACATTTGGAGGGCAACCGTGCAAATGTTCCTCCGATTCGTAGTCGCAAACTTCTCTTGAAGCGTGCACAAATCGATCGTTTGCAGGGACTAACGCAGCAGAAGGGTCTGGCTCTGGTACCACTTTCGATTGTGTTTGAACGTGGTTTTGCCAAGCTAGAATTGGCTGTTGCACGGGGCAAGAAACTCTACGACAAACGAGAGTCGATCAAGGAACGCGATCGGGACCGCGAAGCGCGGCGGGAAGTTTTCGGTCGGAGTTGACTATTATTCCGTCCAGATAGGTAACAACGAAAACACTGCCTATCCCACAATGCAAAACGCCCATGTCAGAACCCCGACATGGGCGTTTTTTGTACTAAAAGCCGTTATGGTTTTTCCGGCGTGACAGTGACTCCCTTTACAGGCTTGTTGGATTCAATTTCTTTTTTGATCCGACCTTGCGATTGGGGTGCCATTTGCTTGATGGTGTCATCTCGCAATTTAGCCGCCTCGACGTTGTCACGAATGATCCGTGGTGTCAGGAAAACCAAAAGCTCAGTTTTGCTTTTAGTCTGGGTATTGGACTTGAACAGGTTTCCAAGGACTGGGATATCACCCAGAACCGGCAGCTTGTTAGTCGTTGTCGAGATACTGTTCTTTATAATCCCGCCAATAACAACCGTCTCTCCGTCTTTGACCGAGACTGTCGTCTGCGCTTCACGTTGATTTACGACCGGTGCATTAAACTCTGTGTAGCGAACAAAGTCGTTTGCAGTCTGGGTTACATCCATCGTGACATAGCCATTCTGAGTGATTCGTGGCGTAACAGTGAGGATGATTCCGACATCCAGAAAGGCGTAGTTAAACGTCAGGTTCCCATTGATGTTTGTCTGTTGGGACAAAACATAGGGTAGGGACTGACTGATGTTAATTTCTGCCGTCGAGTTATTGGAGGTAAAGATGCGTGGCTTGCTCAGCACCTCAAAGTTGGCATCAGTTTGAACAGCCTGTAGGAAAGCCCCATACTGTGCACCGGTCAGTGTGTATCGCATTCCCTGTGGCTGCGTTGTTTTTGCTGCATCGCCAAAGGACGATGAGCCCGTGCCCTTTGTTGTGGAATCGCCCAACGCCGACTTCTGACTGAAGTTCCATTCGACGCCAAGCTTTGCTGTTGCATCCAAGCTGGCTTCCACGATAAGCGTCTCAATCATGACCTGTTGTGGAATTTTGTCCAACTGATCAACGATGCTCTGTAGCAGCGCTTTGTTAGCAGGGGATGTCACGATAATCACACTGTTAGTGTTTACATCAGGGATGGCCGTTACCTGACCCTGAAGGTTACGGGTTGCGACGACACGTCCGTTTTCATCAACGGTGGTTTGTACGCCTGAAGCTGAGGCACCGTTACGGTTGCCACCTTGGCCGAAGTTTTGGCCACCTCCGCCGCCGAAGAGGCCAAACAATCCGCCCTGCTGAACCGATACACTTGTAGCGAGTTCACCCGCTTCAGCATCAGGATCAGCCAACGTTAGTGCCATGGCATCCGCATTTGGACCCGAGCGTGCGCCACCGGCTCCACCACCAGTAGCCCCAGCTCCAGCAGTTCCAGTTCGACCTTGTGCACCTGTTGTTCTCGCGTTTGTCGTCCCACCGGTTGTCCGTCCGCCAAAACTTTGGTTGATCAGGTTAGCGATAGCATCTGCACGCGCATTGTCCAGCGACACAACGAACGTGCTGTTCGAAACCGTGATTTCTTTGTCTAACTCTTTGATAACGCGTTCAACAATCATCAGGTTCTCTGTCGTTGTCGTAACGACGACTGAGTTGGTACGTGTTTCGGCAACCACGCTACCGCCTTGGAGGCGAGCATTGTTTCCACCACCAAAGCCCCCGAAACCACCACCAAACCCACCGAATCCGCCACCGCCGGTGTTTCCGGATGTCTGGCCACCACGTCCACGAACGGCATTGCTCTGAAGGACATTTTGAATAACTGAAACCAAATCTGTCGCCGTGGCAAACTCGAGTCGGAAAACTCTGCTGGACTGCGGTTGGTCTGTCTGGCGATCGATTTCATCAATCAACTTTGCAACCTGTTCCTGTTCCTTGGACGGAGCGTTGATGATCACCGAATTTGAATAATCATCGGCAGATGCACGAACAACAGTGTTGCCGCCACCTCTGCCAAACCCTCCAAACCCTCCAAACCCTCCCATTCCACCGAACCCGGAGCCACCGCCACCACGCCCGAACTGAAATGGGTTGGAGCCACCGAAACCACCACGTTGCGGATCCGGATCAGGTGAACTAGCATCCGGTTCAGCATTCGGACCACGACCCTGCGTTGGCGTCACTGTCGCCGCACCCCCGGGGATAGCAATCGACGTACCGTTGGTTGCTCCACCCATGCCACCCAGCATTGACATGATGCCACTAAGGGGGTCCTGACCTGAGTTCTGGAAGACTTCATTCACAATGCGGGCAACTTGCGTTGCATTCGAGTACTTCAGTTGGTAAGTCTTTATCTGAGCTGTCGATCCACCTAAACGTGACAGATCAAAACCACCCATTCCGCCTGCAGTATTTGCATCTCCGCCAGGCATTCCACCAAAGCCTGAAAAACCGCCAAAACCTCCGCGGGTACTCCCTCCGCGATTTGCCTGCGGCTTGGCCTTGACAATCAGGAAGTTGCCATCCTTCTTGATTTCGAAGTTCCGCAAGCTCAGAGCTGAGTTCAACATTGCAAAGGCATCTTTGAGGTTTTGGGGCCGTGGGCTTTGCAACGAAAGACCGCCCGTGAGAGCAGGATCTTTGAGAATTGCTATGCCACTCGCATCCGAAAAGACTTTAAGCACGGCATCCACACTCGCATTACGGAAATCAAGCTTGACCGTTGTCTTGGCATTAAGCTTAAAGTTTTCCCATGGCTGCTTAGTTGCACCCATATCGGCGAAGTAGTCAACCTGTGCATTTGCGATGGTTGGAACGAATACACCTAACGCAACAAGCGATGCTAAACGGCTAATGTGCTTCATTTTCACTGATTTCCTCGGTTGCGATTTCGTCGTCGCTGGTTGTTATTCGCATTTTCCATGTCGGTTACTGGTGCAGGTTGCTGCGTTCCTGCCGCTGTGCCAGGTAGTACAGACGGCTGCATCGGGGCATTTGTTCGCAAGGGCTCGGTCTCGATGACAGTCGGGTCAATAAACCTCAACTTCTCTCGCTTGCCATCAGTTCCCTCAATCGTTACATCAGTGTCACTAATTGCCCGAACAATATAGCCATCGAACGTCTGACCTAATCGAAGCGATGCAAGATCACCATTGGTGCTCTCAACAGTTGCCTGGCGCTGACCATTGACAATTGAGATGCCAGTCAATCTCCAGCCACCACTGCCAAATCCACCGCTATCATTGGCACCCCGTGATGTGGTCGTACGAGCAACCAGAGGACGAAATACATCACGGGTAGACGGAGATACCGCTGGGAAAGTGAGCTCGTAATCTTCAGGGAGAACCCCAGAAATACCAGCAACCTGGCGAATCGCTGGCTTCTTTGTTGCGGTTTTCTTTACGACCGGCGCCGGCTCGGTGTAGAAGTAAACTGCTCCGCCGATGACTGCTGCTAATCCGATGTAAATCACTGGCCGGCTGATTTTCAACTTCATTTCTTGCCGGTCTCCTTTGATGATTGCGCGGTTACTTTGGTCTGTTCTTGGCCCGGTACGTGATAACCAACAACGACAACGTTTGCTATAACCATGGAAACACCCGCAGTGTCCAGGGGAGACAACTGAATCGACCGAACGACAAATTTTGATTTGGCTGAATCAATACTTCTGATGGCGGCGATTACAGACTTCGATGATCCGGTCAGCTGAATTGCGAATGCACGCTCATCAACAATGCCAAGCTTGGATGTTCGTTGTGGACGAACAGATGTAAGCTCAAGTTGATATTGTTTTGCGGTTAGTAATGCAATGCGCATCAACTCCGATGTGACTGAGTCCGCATCACCTGTTAGCAAGCGAAGTTTATTCGTCTTCATAGCATCTGATTTAGATGACTCAAGTCGCTTGAGGTCCGCATCGATACTATCCAATAAAATCGTTCGACTTCGGGCTATACCTTTTGCTGATTTCGCCGGAACAAACACGGCGTAGCCAAGCGTCAGAAACATCGTTGCAATGCTGATGGCCATGACGACATTAGGTGTCTTGGATGTCATTCCACTCGTCATGATTTATCAGCTCCCTTTGACGTTGCAGCTGCTTTTTTGCCTTTCTGAGGCTTTGGCAAAGGTACATTTGCAACTGCTGTCAGGTTCATCGTAAAGTTCACGACCTCTGTTTGCTCAATCTTGGCGGACGAAGCATTGACCAGCTGGACATCGCGGAATCGGTCCGATGCACCGAGCGCATTCACAAACTGCGTCACTGCTTCATTGGACATTGCTGTACCCCGAACCTGAAGCGGCCTGCCTCGATCCATGTTCACGCCTGAAAGCCAAACTTCGGACGGCGTTGCCATCGTTATTGCAGCCAGCGCATCAGATAGACGCTGCCCAGGTTTGAAGGCTGGATCGAGCAGATTTGTAAAGTCTGTTTCCTTTTTACTCTCAAGCTCTGCGATTTTTCGATTGCTACGCGCCTTGGCGATACGCTTGGCCCACTTGGCTTCGCCTTGTATCACCACTTGTTCTTCATCAAAACGTTGCGTCAGAACAACTGCGAGCAACAAAACCGCAGCAATCAGGAAGTAGATCGACAAGCGATTGTTCTTTTTGGTGATGGATGCAAGCTCCGCAGCCTGCTCCTGTCGCGAAACAAGTTCATGTCCGCTAACATCTTGTAGGACGGAGAGTAAGTCGACAGGTAATGGTTGTGCACCCGCAAATGTTGCATCAGCCGTTGTGAACACCTGGGCCGTGGACAGACCATCCGCAAGCAACGTTCGCTTTGCTTCAATCTCCGCCGATTCCGCATGGAGAACGGACCGGGATGACACCGTATCTCCACCTGAAACGAGGTCGAATGTTGTCTGGTCTCCGTTGACATCGACAACCAAGCCATCCGAGACATTCACCGATGCGAGAGCCGCAGCCGCAGCCACTGCCATAGGGACAAAATGTACCTGCTTGATTCCTCTGGATGAAAGCTGCTCTCGAATGGCGATCAAGTCAGATGTCCGTACTGCTGCGACAACAGTAAGAACGCCATCCGGGGACACATCAGATGTTTGATGTGCACAGAATGCTGATTCTGCTTCATCAATAGGGAAGAGCGACTTCCACTGAACAAACACCAGCTGTCGAAGGTCATCACCCGAAACCTTGGGCAGGCGAACCGTCTTTAGAAATGTTCGCTCTCGGGCGATGCCAACAATGGTCGTTTTTCCCGATGACTGCAAACTAACAGATGCAATATCAGAGGCAATGGACTTTTGTCCTGAGGACAACTCGATCGCAGCCACTTGACTGGGGGACCAGGAGAAAACAATATCGGGCTTCAATTGGCGCTTCATGGAGTCTGTCCTAACACTTGCGTGGTAACCGTTGGCTCTGACGTCCATTGCCACCACTCTGGCGCGGAATATGACGCAGGGAAACGCTCAAGGTTCACTATCTGCGGCGTTCCGTTCGTGATGCGGACTGTTGCTTCGATCGCAACGGACTGCTGTCCGGCAATCCCTAGTGCCCTGATAATAAATGTGTCACTACCAACGGTGAAGTAGTCAGCAATCTGGGATAAGACGCCATTTGTCACATTTGGGAATGTCGCGATATCGCCGATGTTTGAGATACCTGATGACTGTCGCGACAGGATTTCGGTCACAAGCTCTGCCGTCATATCTGGAAGTAGTTCCAACACTGCTTGTGGAGCGGTATTCAGGTTGATCTTTCCGGTCAGTCGAGTATCTGCGGTGAAGCCGACGGAGTTCAGAATAATATTTGCCTGGGATGTACCGAGCGCATTTTGCTGAAACAGAGTTCTGAAATTCTCCCACGGAGCATTTCGTTGGAGATTGGTGGCTGTGCCGCGATCAAGTCCAAGCTGAGTCAAACCGTTGATGTTGGTGATTTGTTGATTCACATTGACGCGCTGATTGCCGTTGCCCTGTGTATTCGGTGCCCCGGCATCAATCACAAGGAGTGAACGAAGGGGTAGTGTTCTGGTCCCTGCAGTGTTTCCCTGGAGTACCGATGTACCACTTTGACCTGCACTATCATCGGGCGACCCGTAAAGCGTCGATGGCGTCCAAGCGTTAACGAGAAGCAACTCCGATAACGTTCTAAGTGGTCGGCTTGACTTTTGGTAAGGGGTTGACAATTGCGTATATACAGCATCATCCGCTCCGCTTTGTCTTGTGGATGCCGCGGGATCCTTCCAATCAAGGAGGGAATCGGACTGCTCATCGGTTAACGACAAGTTCAGCAGCAATGCACTTGACGCAGTGTTGATGTCAATCAGCGAGCCGGCATCGATAACTTGGAAACGAAAGGATGCATTGCCCAAGTCGAACAGTTCATCACCTTGCTGCCCAGCCGTATACCAGTCATCGTTCATCGTGACCAGGTTTGTATTGACTGACGTAAGCGATGCAAGGGCTTGATTCAGGCCCGCACGGGCTGCAGCGTCTGCCCTCATGAGCTGCATTTTACCTAGGAGAATATTAGACGTTTGGCGGTGGTTTGCCGCTACGACTGCAACGATGGCAACGAGTGCCGTCACGACAATAAGCACTTGCAGCAAAACAGCCCCACGTACCCCACGTTTCATGGTTGAGCCGCTCCCTGAGTCATCGGATTAGTCGCTGTCACATCACTCGATGGGATCACAATGACAAACGAATGAAGCTGATCGACAGACTCTGAAGTCAACCTGTATTGAACCCTCACTGCCCCAGGAAGACGCCTGGAGCCGCTACGAGAATCCCATTCAGTGAGCCACTCAACACCATCCCAGAACTGAAACCCAATCTCACTGACATCAGGGCTGACCAATGACTCAAGACCACCCTGCAAGGGATCTGCATCAACTGGACGTTGGATGCGTTCGAATACTCCGCTTGATGCGCCAGCGTCACCGATAGGAAATGTGCTGTAGGAGACCTCAGCCAGTCCTCCGATTGGTCCATAGGTGTCATGCACATCATCGAAGGTCAATGAACTGTCAAGAGAGCCCCCAGGAAGTGCTGCATACACGGATGTAAACGTCAGGCGTGTGGCACCAAGATCACTGGATGCATCATCTGAAGATGCAATGAAAAACGACTTTGTGTCATTTGGGTCAGAGCTCAATAGTGCACATGCGATGTTCTGACGCATTCCCGAGGTCCAATCAGATTTGCTCTGTTCAGCAGCCAGAATTCGTTGTGAAAATAACAAGTGATCAACACCGGCACGAAAGGCTACTGCGGATGCGGCGACGACGATGCCACCGATTCCCATTGCCACGAGAACCTCAATCAGAGTAAGGGCCGAAGTCGTTCGTCTCACTGCTGCGTACCTGCGCCAGTAGCGGTCGTCGATGCCGTACTTGTGTCGAATACGACCGTAGAGAGTGACTGCTGCGCAACCTGATCTGACGCAGTAATTGTTACAACGAAGGTTCCATCAACAGGACCAGGCTGTACATCGATGTTGTAGGACGCATCGGGAGCACCATCGTCTGAAAAATCACCGTCTGTTGGAGTTTCTGTAACGGGAGATATGACGCCTATCTCTTCAATCTTGTTTGTTGCGAGCCGAAGGAGTCGCTCGGAATGAACAGCATTTATGTTTGTCTTTTGTAGAGATGCAAGAGCCTGCATCGCGGCAACAACACCGACACCACATAGGATGACCGCGACCAATGCCTCGACAAGGGTAAACCCACGATTATTGTGCACTGTCTGGTACCCAGTCACCTGCCGCCCACTTTCCACCGCCCGCCTGTGCATCCGGGAGACTTTCAGGCGTAAACCAAGAACAGGCTCCCGTTTTGGTGACACGCAAGATAATGGTGTTGCCTGTGTCTGTCGTAAATGTCAAGTCAGCGGCATCGCATTGTCCATCGCTATAGGCAGACCAGTATTCCAGTACTTCAGGATCACCGTTCGCTTCAGCAGGAGGAGCTTCCACGGACTCGAGTGTGAGCTTTCCGTTGAATGTTGAAGAACGAATCTCAACTGGATCTTGCGAGCCCTGAACGCTTTCCATCACGAGAGCACCGCCATCGTCCCGCAAGCGTACGGTCACAGATGATTTCCGTGCCTCAGTAACCGCTTGCGAAACATAAACCACCACATTTGACTTGGCCGTAACCATTGCCATGGCATCCTGCATGCGCATCACGTTTGGAAGAACCAGCGTCGCAAGCAAAAGTAAGATGCCGATAAGAACCGACATCTCAACCAGAGAAAAAGCCCGTCGCCTCGTCATCTGTTTACGAACTATTCGCTAGTGATGTCTGCAGCATCACCTTCGCCACCGGGGGCCATGTCTGAGCCGTAGCTTGTGATAATGAAGTCTTCACCATTCGGACCGGGTGCTTCATAAGCGTAGTCTCCACCCCAAGGATCCTGAGGCAGTTCCTTTTGGCTGTAGGGCCCACGCCATCCACCGACATTGCTGGGTTGTTGTCGCAGTGCCATCAAACCATCTTCGGTGCTCGGGTATTGGTCACAGTCAACCCGGTATTGCTGAAGCATTCCGGTAAGAGTTGAAATGTCCGTCGCTGCCTTTGCGCGCTTCGCGTCACTTGTGCGGCCAACAACACGGGGAACGATAAGGGCAGCAAGAATTGCCAGAATGAGGATGACGACCAGAAGCTCGATGAGCGTAAAGGCGCGCCGGGAACGTAAGTTTCGCATGATTTTCATTTCACCAAGTTACCTGCCATAAAGATTGGTATCAAAACCGAAAGAACGACAAATCCAACAAAGACACCCATTGATAACATGATTGCCGGCTCAAGAAACGAAACAAGCCTGCGCATACCGGTATCAACTTCGAAGTCCATTGAGTCAGAAACCCGACCAAGCATACGGGGGAGGTCACCAGTTTCCTCACCGATAGCCACCATGTGCGTAAGTACCGGTGGGAAGCAACGTGCATCACGCAACGCATCAGCGATTGCCCGTCCCTCCCTGACTTCCTGTTCAACCTTCTTGCATGCCAGTTGATAGACTCTGTTTCCACTTGATAGACCAGCGATTTGCAAGGCATCCAGGATGGACACACCACCATAAACCAATGTGCCCAGTACACGCGCAAATCTGGAGACTGTTGCCTTTTGAACGACTGGTCCCATGACGGGCACCTTGAGAATGAGCGTGTCAAATGTAGTTCTGCCGGATTCTGTAGCTAGATAGGTCCGGAACAAGACGACTGCACCGATGATGATGCCAATCGCTAGTGGCCACTTTGTCGAAAGGAAATCGGATGACGTCAACAGAAAGCGTGTCGTTACGGGAAGGTCATCCCCGAGGTCCTTAAATACCCCGCTCATTTTTGGAACCACAAAACCAATGAGGAAGGCAACGACAAACACGGCTGTTGCGGCGAGAATGCTTGGATAGACCATCGCACTGACTATCTGCGAGCGTCGGGCGACTTCTTTTTCCTGGAAGTCGGCCAGTCGTCCGGCGACTTCGGGGAATTGACCGGATGCTTCTCCAGAACGAAGCGTCTGTGTGAAGACATCGTTGAAGAACTTCGGATACTTCGAGAGTGCTTCACTGACCGGCATTCCGCCACGAACATTTTCAAGTGTTGCCGAACATATTGCGATCAGCTGCTGGTTTTCAGTCTGCTCGCCAACAACCTGTAAGACACGATCCAGAGGGAGACCGGCTCCTGACAGGTCCGCGAGACGCCGGGTAAACGTTGCCAGGTCCTCACGGCTCGGCGCACGACCTCCCTGCGAAAACGCAGCAATCGGATTGGCAGCGGACTTTTGCTCGGCTATCTCTGTGACATAGCGACCCGATGCGGCAAGCTGTGCGATTGCTGCATCTTTCGAGTCGGCATCGACCACGCCCGTGCGCTTCGCACCGGTTGAATCGATTGCCACATAGGAAAATTGAAGACTAGCCATCAGAGTCCATCACGCTGACACACACGAAGAACCTCTTCAGGAGTCGTCTTGCCATCCATTACAGCCAGACGTCCATCCCCAAGCAATGTGCGCATCCCATACGCCGCGATTGCGTGGTCACGCAGCTGGGTGCTGTTGGATCGCTCCACGGTCATTCTACGAATCGGTTCATCCACCTGGAAGAGTTCGTAGAGAGCCTGGCGTCCTTTGTATCCGGTGTTTTGGCACTTATCGCAGCCCTGACCGCGCCGGAATGATGCCGATGCTGCCATTTCCGGCGTGACGCCAATGGACCGTAGCGACTCTGGCGATGGCGTATCTGGTGCAGAGCATGCCGGACAAAGTCGCCGAACGAGGCGTTGTGCAACGGCACCAATGAGTGATGAGGCGACAAGGTAAGGTTCAACGCCCATATCAAGCATTCTTGTGATGGAACCCGGGGCATCGTTGGTATGTAATGTGCTGAACACAAGGTGTCCGGTTAGCGCCGCATGAATCGAAATTTCTGCGGTTTCATGGTCGCGGATTTCACCAACCATGATGACATCGGGGTCCTGACGAACGATGCTCCGCAGGCCGCTTGCAAACGTTAATCCGATATTCGGGCGGACCTGTATCTGGGATATGCCCGTGACTTGGTACTCAACCGGGTCTTCAATCGTCAGGATATTTGTCGTTGGGGACCATATTTCCTGAAGCGATGCATAGAGCGTCGTTGATTTGCCCGAACCAGTCGGGCCAGTGACCAGAACGACCCCATATGGAGTGTGAATCAGGTCACGGTACCGGGTTAGCAGGTCGGGCCGCATACCCAACTCCTCTAGCCCAAGCATTGCCGTGCCTTTGTCAAGAATACGCATCACGGCACGCTCACCAAAAACTGTTGGCACAATACTCACACGAACGTCGATGGCACGGCCTGCGATGACCAGCTTTATGCGGCCATCCTGAGGCAGGCGGCGTTCAGCGATGTTCATCTCTCCCAGAATTTTAAGGCGTGAGATGAGTGCGGCATGCATTCGCTTTGGCGGGTTTAGTGTGCTCCGTAGCATTCCATCAACGCGGCTTCGTACTTTAACTTCACGCTCATAGGGCTCAATATGGATGTCACTGGCGCCATCGCGGATTGCCTGTGCAAAGATTAAGTTGACCATCTGGACAACGGCAGTTTCTCCTGCCATTTTCTGGAGGTCAGCCAGATCAGTCGTGTCATCTATTTCTGTTGCTGTGTTTGCATCCGAGCTTCCTGGAAGATCAGAGAGAATCTTCTCCAGGAAGACTTCCTCTATTAGCTCGCGGATGCGTTGAGGGTCACCAAGAACAGCACGGACCGGTATTCCGAGAACCATGCCGAGCTCATCTACTGCGCTCAGGTTCTCAACGGACCCAATTGCGATGTAAAGAATCCCATTCTCATTCGCTACAGGAAGGACTTGTCGCTGGATAGCAAACTCGGGTTGAACGGAATCCAGCGCATCGGGGGATGGTTTGATTTCATTCAAATCCAATGTTGGGAATGCGGTTTCCGGAGATGTAGTAATGGAAAAGTTCATGAGCCAGGGACGATAGACGCTTAGAGGGTGCTACTGGTTCAATATCACACACACTTCAAAATCATGGCAATATTCTGTTTATGTTAATCTTTGGTTAACGACACTCGTCCAATTTAACGGTCACAATAAAACTAATGAACGAAGCCAAGATCTTGGTCGTGGATGACGAGCCGACGCTATCGGAGGTTATCTCCTACAATTTGCGTCAGGCTGGTTACGTTACGGTTACGGCTGGTGATGCCGACGAGGCGTTACGAATCTTTAAAGAAGAAAAGCCGGATCTGATATTACTCGATGTCATGCTCCCGCAAGGCTCTGGCTTTGACGTTTGTCGACTCATACGCCAACAGGGGAGCACCGTTCCTATCATCATGCTCACCGCACGAATTGCTGAGTCCGACCGTGTGTTGGGATTCGAGCTGGGAGCAGACGACTATATCCTCAAGCCCTTCGCCACTCGCGAGCTAGTTGCACGTGTCAAAGCATTGTTGAGACGCTCACGGACGACATCTGATGAAAACCTTGCGACTGACCTCTTGGTGTCTGCGAAATTGGGGATGTCCATCGACACCGACAAGCGAACAGTGAGTATAAACGGAAATGATGTAAAGCTGTCACGCAAGGAGTTCGAAGTTCTGGCACTGATGGTCACACATCCTGGGCGCGTATTCGAGAGGGCGGTCCTGCTCGAGCGTATCTGGGGTGGTGAAGCCGTCGTTGATGAGCGGACAGTTGATGTGCATATCCGCTGGCTACGGGAAAAGATTGAACCAGAGCCATCAAAACCGGTACATCTCTTGACCTTGCGGGGTATCGGGTATAAGTTTCAGCCATGAGGCCTGGCTGGACATGGTTGTCAGATGCGCTGGACGTACCCTTTTTGGTCGTTGATCACAAGCGCGACATAAAGCACATTAACAAGCATGCCCAGGCTTTATTTTCTGCTGACAAAAAGCGCGGGAAGATGCTTGCCGGTAAGTCACTCCTGGCAGTAACCCGAAGCAAGCAGCTTGATGAGCTTGCCAAGAAGGCGATACGGTCAGGTCAGGCTGGACCAATCACAATCATTGTCCGTTCTGCGAAAGATATGACCTTCCAAGTGAGGGCGGTCAGCAGTGGAAGCGATTCTTCGAGCCTTGTTGCGTTATTTTTCTCCGACCTTACAGATATCGAACACCTTCGGACAGTTCGTACGGACTTTGTTGCCAATGTAAGTCATGAGCTCCGCACTCCGCTTGCAAGCATTCGTGCCCTTGCTGAAACGCTCAACTATGGCGCCGTCAATGATTCTGTCATGGCTGAGCGGTTCCTTGGAACCATTATCAAGGAAGTTGACCGATTGGTTCGCCTGTCTGAGGATTTACTGCTGCTAACCCGGGCGGAATCAACGGTGAGAACGCTTGGGCATTTTGATCTTCGGGATGTCATTCAGGATGTTTATGACCGCTTGGTTTCGGTCGCCGACCGGAGGGGATTGCTGTACAAAATCAGTCTTCCACCAGAGAAAGTTTTCATTTGTGCAGATTATTCGGAGATGGACCAGGTCGTTTTCAACCTGATCGATAATGGAATTAAGTACACATCCCAAGGTGGAACAGTCAATGTTTCATGCTTGCAAAGTGGGCAGGATGCCGTCATTTCCGTCAGTGATTCCGGCATTGGGATGCTGTTAGAGGATACTGAGCGCATATTCGAGCGATTTTGGCGGGCAGACAGAGCCCGGAAAATGGTTAATGATCAAGGAAGTTCAACCAGCGGAACTGGATTGGGGCTTTCGATCGTAAAACACATCGTCGAAGCAAACATGGGGACGATTGCGGTCGAGAGTGAGCTCGGTGTCGGGTCATGTTTTACTGTCAGGTTGCCAATATCGGAACCGGAACCGTATGCTGTAGACCCGGATCCCAAAGATGAATGACCAAGTACAAACCCCAATCACTGACCAAATCGCAAACCTGCCGCTGCCAGTAATCATCGCTGTCATTGCCGGAGCGACGTTTTTTCGAATTATATTCAGGAAAGTCGACAACTCGTTCATCCGTGGGATTTGCGACCTCTGCGATACGTGTGCATTTGTGCTTGCGCTGGCATTCCTCATTATTCGGCCATTCGTTGCACAGGCGTTCTACATTCCAACGGAGTCAATGGTCAATACGTTGTTGGTAAATGACCGTCTCGTTGTGGACAGGATTTCTTACCGTCTGGGTAATCCTAAACGCGGTGACATTATCGTCTTTGATGCCCCTCCTACGGCGACAAATGGGAAAAAACTCGATTTCATCAAGCGATGTGTGGCGATCGAAGGCGATACGGTTGAGGTTCAGCCACCAAAGTTAATGGCTGGTGATCGCGAGATTGATGCAATCGCGATGACCGGTATGGATTGGCACCGCGTGCTTCGGGAAGTATTGACCACTCAGGAAGGGTCTGTGAAGTTTCTTGATTCCGGAGTGAGTATCGATGCAGGTGCTCCGATGAGCGTTGCAGATTTCCAAGCGCATCTGAAAGACAAACTTCAGGCATACGCGAAAGCAAATGGTCCATCTTTAACGGTTACGATGGCACAGCAGCTGGTTGATGCGGGAAAAGACCTGACGATCATTCCGGGACGATTAATCATCAATGGAAAGCCAGTTCAAGAGGCTTACACGCGTGAGGATCCGGATTACGTTCTGCCAACATTGACTATTGGCAAGGATGAAGTATTCATGCTCGGTGACAATCGTAATTTTTCACACGACAGTCATATGTGGGGAGCTCTCGAAACCAAGCGTATCGTCGGCAAGGCGCAGGCAATATGGTTTCCGCTAAACCGTCTCCAGTTGCTTCGCAGGCCATAGTTCCTCAAACGATACGCAGCACAATCGTCGGAGCGATATCACCTTACTTTGACAGCTCAGCGGGTGCAGACGATTGTTTCGTCCGTCCAACTAAGGCTGCGATTCCGGCGAGATAGGGTAACGACGCAAGTAAGTCTGCATCAATCTTTACACCTAGCAGTGCTGCGACAAGCTGAAGGGCATCCAACGCTGCAAACCCGACCGCAGATGCAATCACGAAACCAAGATTCCACCTTCCGAAAACGATGGCTGCCAATGCCAAATATCCGCGTCCATTTGTCATGTTTTCGACAAACGTACCGATTCCCATTAGCGGAAGCAATGCACCGCCGATTCCTGTGAGAACACCGGCTACAAAGTGCGATATGAGGCGGACATGATTGGTATTGATTCCGAAAATTTGTGCCTGTAGAGCAGATTCTCCCGTCATATCAAGGAAAACCCGGATATTCGGACGCCTATAGGCAGCTGATATGGCAATAATGCAAGTGCCAGCAATGAGTGCCCCGGTAGGAGTAGATATGGTTTTTACACTGTCAGCACTTGCGCTGACTCTTTCAAAGAGCGATGTCGCTGAGAGAGCCAGCATATTGAGTACCACGCCAGCAATAACATCACGTACTCTGGCTTTATTTACCAGCAAGTAATGACATCCCGTAACCAGAACTCCTGCCGCTGCACCACAAATCAGTCCTGAAATACCGCCACCGACCCGTACAGCGACAAATGCGGCCGTAAGCATCGTACCTTCCAAAAACAACGCCGCTGTGCCAGACTTTTCGGTTACCAGACCACCTGTTGCTGCCAACAACACGGGTATTCCGAGATTTGTTGTGGCCGTAAGCCAAGGAAGAAGCGTCATTACGTACACCGGCCTCGAATGGTCATTCTATGACTCACGTTGTTTTCTGTAGCGGAGCACTGCCACCGTAATAAATAGTGTTGCACTGATGATCGAGCCAACCTGACGGGGAAGGGCAGTTGCAAGCGACAACGCATCGGACAAATGCGATAATCCTGCAACTAGCAATGTTGATGGAAGCAACATCAGTATGCTTGGACCGCTCAATAGCCCAATAAGGAGTCCATCAAACCCCACACCGCTTCCGTAGAAATCAGCTGGAAAGCGCCTGAAAGGACCTGCTGATGCAATTACAATCGCGCCAGACATCCCCACCAGGCCACTTGCGATGCTCATGACAATCATTCTTGTTCGTGTGGGGTTGAGGCCAGCCGTAAGTGCAACTCCATCCCTGCTCGACAGTGACCGTACAACACGTCCTAACGGTGTTTTGTTAATGAAATACGCATAGATAACGAGCACAACACCACCAACGATTACGACAATGTTCAAATCAGATGTCGATGACAACAATGGTAATGTCCATGGTAACTCTCGCGTGTGGGGTGCATCCGACGTTGGGTCCCGAAACGGATTGGTTGCCAAGTATCTTGTGAGAAGCTGTACCAGATAGTTTAGGAGCAGTCCGCTGATTACCTCATGCACTCCTTTTTTGTCACGTAGCCAGCAAATAAGCAGTCCGATTACTGAACCAATGACAAATGCTGCCGCCAATCCTGCATACAGTCCGGCTGGTGATGCTGAGATGGTGGTACCAACGATTGCGACTGCAATACCACCGGCGGCGTAAATTCCCTCACCAGCAATGAGAATGCGTCCGGTTGTAAGACAGGCATGTACTGCCAGTCCGGTCATTAGGAGAGGGCTGGCAATTGTCAGCAGACGTTGTAAAGCCATTGGTGAACCGAATGCAATTGTCATGACATCCGGCTGAAAGCGATACAAGGCCACGAGCACGAGCAACATAATGCCAACTGTAGCGGCGAACTTAGTCGTGTTCACTAAACGATCGCCTCAATCAACGATGCTTCACTCCAGTCGCTCGCCGATCGTGTCTCAGTCAAATGCCCGCCGGAAAATGTGCTAATCCTGTCACATGTGCGAATCAGGAACGATAAGTCATCGGAATAAACGATAACAGCGGACATGTCTCTGTGCACAGCAGACTGGATGTGGTTTGAAACAGCTTCGCTTGACAACCTGTCCAAACCCCTTGTTGGTTGGTCGATCACCAGAACTTTACTGACGCGTTCCAGCTCACGACCAATGACAAACTTTTGCTGATTTCCGCCGCTGAAAGTATTTATCGGGGCGTGCGTTACCGGAGGTCGAACATCGTATTTCGTCACGATACCCTCTGCAACCTTGCGTTGAGTCGCTGGATCAATTGGAAGAATCATTGCAGTTAGTCCGTCCGGTAACGCACCAAACCAAATATTTGATTCCAACGTCTCATTGTCGACGATAGCGTCTGCCTGTCGGTCTGCTGGGATGTAAGTAATGCCCATCGTACGACGCTTGGCGACAGACGTGCGGCCTACGGGGATACCATCGATAGTGACGTTGATGCCTTTTTGGTCATCCAAAGCAGTGGCATGTAGCCATTGTTTATAGCCTGAGCCATCCAGTCCTGCGAATCCATGTATCTCGCGCGCATGAACGGTCAAGGAACTGGCATCGGTGGTTATCTGGATGACGGGATGTACTCCTATCTCTTTTATGTGCGAACGCATTGTTTTCGGCTCCGCGGTCGTTTGAGGTGCCATTCCTGCGAGGATGTCTGCTACGGATATGTCAGCAGTCTGTCGGGTAAACACATGTCGTCCTGTGCGCATAACGGTGACTGTTGAGCAATATTCACTTATATCTTCTAACTTGTGCGTGGCAATAATGACGGTCAATCCTTTTGTGACCTCGGAACGGATCAGATCCCAGAAGTGCACAGAATCCGGAAGGGACATCACAGCGGTCGGCTCGTCAAGAAGTAAAAGCGACGGCTTGGATACAAGTGCGCAAGCAAGTTGAAGTAGTTGTCGTTGATGCAAAGATAACTGTACGACCTTGGTATCCGAACTGATCTGCAAACCGACTCGCGAAAGGGCTAGTTTCGTTGAATCCAAGTTTGTTTCTTGCTTAGAAGCAGCGGCTGCGCATTGTATGCACGCGGAAACAGAGAGGTTGGCTGGCAGAACATCATGTTGCAAAACGAACCCAATGCGAGCGACGTCATCCGATATAAACGCCGGGAAACGAATGTCTCCCGAAGATGGCTTTAATAGACGACCAATCGCTTTGAGTACGGTTGTCTTACCGGCACCATTTTCGCCAGCCAATGCATGGATTTCACCCTTACTAACCGATAGGCTAAAATCGTAAACGACAGGCGTTGCCCCATATCCGAGTGTGATATTGCGAATATCAACAGCTGGTGTACCGTTTTGTTTCTGCACAGGTTGATTGTAGCATCGGCGGATAAGTGATATCGCGTGATATAGTGCTAAGGTTTTGCGCCACACAGTAAGGTTGTAATGGCCTAACAAGTCCGCATCCGGGATAATCCTGGTCCGTAAGCACGGTCCATTCCGGAGGGGGGGATTCGTCCCGCAAACCAGGAAAGGTTCGTTGTCATGGCGACAATTTTGATGAAAGACCTCCTCGAGGCTGGTGTTCACTTCGGTCACCAAACCCGTCGTTGGAACCCAAAGATGAAGCGCTACATTTATGGTAGCCGCAATGGTATTTACATCATTGACCTTCATCAGTCCCTCAAGCTTTTTGATGATGCTCAGAAGTTCATTCAGGACATCGTCACGGAAGGTGGCCACGTTCTCTTCGTTGGAACGAAGAAGCAGGCTTCCGATGCAATGATGGAAGCAGCACAGGCATCCCGACAGTACTTTGTCAACGAGCGATGGCTCGGTGGAATGCTGACCAACTTCAAGACCATCCAGTCCAGAATTCAGCGCCTTCGCGACCTGACATCGATGGAAGAAGATGGCACTTTCCTAAAGCTTACGAAGAAGGAAGCTGCTATCCTCACCGAAGAGAAGGATAAGCTCGAGCGCTTCCTCGGCGGTATCAAGGATATGCCTGGTCTTCCTGCAGTGATGTTCATTGTTGACACCAAGAAGGAACACATTGCAGTTGCAGAAGCACGCTCGCTTGGTATTCCAATCGTCGCGATTGTTGATACAAACTGCGATCCTGATGAAGTCGACTACATCATCCCAGGAAATGACGACGCGATTCGTGCCATCAAGCTGATCACACAGAAGATTGCTGAAGCAGTCGTTGAGGTCAAGCAGCATGAGTGGGAGGATGCCCCTGTGGCTCCAGTAGCCGGGCTTGATGTTTTTGAGGATGATGCAGCTGGAGTGGATGCTGCGGAAGCCCGCCGTCGACAGATGGAAGAAGATGCCAAGGGGCTTGACTTCTCCTACGATGGCGAAGGACACATCGTTAGTGATGGAACGGAAGCACCTACAGAAGAGTAGGTTGCACTGCGTTTCGTAGATTGAATGACGATGGGCAGGCCTTGTACCTGCCCATCTCCTTGAATAAACAAAGTTATTGGAAGGATTAGAAAAATGGCTGCAATTACTGCTGGTCTCGTAGCCCAACTTCGCGAGCGTACCGGGTTGGGAATGATGGAGTGCAAGAAGGCACTGACCGAAACCGACGGTGACCTTGAAGCGGCAATCGAGCTTTTGCGCAAGAAGGGTACCAAAGATCGTGGCGAGCGTGTCGCTGGTGAAGGTCTTATCATGGCGCACGTTTCCGAAGATGGAAAAGTTGGCGCGCTTATCGAGCTAAACTCGGAGACGGACTTTGTTGCCAGAAACGATGATTTCCGCTCATTGGCGCGTGAAATCGCAGCAGTTGTTGCTGCTAATGACCTCCCGACATCTGCAGAAGTTTTGGCTGCTGACCTCGGTGGCGTCTCCGTAGCTGCCAAGATTGAAGATGCAGTAAAGCGAATCGGTGAGAAGATTGTGCTTGGCCGGACCGTACGCTACGTTGCTGGTGAAGGAGTCGTCACTGCATACGTTCACAATCCGGGTGGATCAGGCTCTGAAGGTGGACGAATTGGTGTGTTGGTTGAAGCAACATCTGCAAACCTCGGTCTCGAAGTTGCGATGCACGTGAGCTTTGCAAAGCCTCGCTTCCTTTCCGACGCAGATGTTCCAGCGGATGTGATCGCTAAGGAGCGCGCGTTCGTTGAAGATCAGACTAAGAACGATCCAAAGATGGTTGGTAAGCCTGATGCTGCCATTCAGTCTGCCGTCGATGGCCGAATGCGGAAGTTCCTCGGTGAAATCGTGCTCCTCTCGCAACCTTATATCCGTGAAGACAAGAAGACCGTAGGTCAACTTGCAAAGGATCAGGGTGGTACGATTGCTCGCTTTACGCGCTTTGAGGTTGGCGAGGGTTCGCCAAAGCAAGCTGCCGAATGATTCCCGATGACTCGCGGCCAAGGTTTGGCCGTGTGCTCCTAAAGCTCTCCGGAGAAGCCTTCTCCGGGGAGCAGGGATATGGCATTTCGCCTGAAACCATCAAAAAGATTGCAAATGAAATTGCCGAAGTCGCAGCGACTGGCGTTCAGGTAGCCATTGTCGTAGGTGGCGGAAACATCCTGCGTGGTTCAGCAGTTTCCGAAGGCGAAGGTATGGAGCGAACGTCAGCTGACTATGCCGGCATGCTTGCAACGGTTATCAATGCAGTAGCGCTACAGGACAGCCTTGAAAAGCGGGATGTTCAGACGCGCGTTCAGACGGCGATTCCGATACCGCAGATAGCCGAACCGTTTATACGCCGACGTGCAATTCGACATATGGAAAAGGGGCGTGTCGTTATACTCGCCGCAGGTACGGGTAACCCATACTTCACAACGGATACCGCGGCAGCCCTGCGTGCTGTTGAGCTGACGGCTGATGTCGTGCTGATGGCAAAGAATGGCACGGATGCGGTTTACAACAAAGATCCTCGTAAACACGCAGATGCTACACCTTACAAAACCCTGTCGTTCGATGAAGCGATTGAACGCAAATTAAAGGTGATGGACTTAACCGCTTTTGCCGTTTGTATGGAAAATGATCTTCCTATCATCGTCTTTGATATCGGAATCTCCGGTAACATCAAACGTGCTGTTGAAGGGGAACCGATCGGTACACTCGTTGGAAGGATAAAGCAATGAACGTCGCTGACATTCTGAAGGACTCGGATGCGCGAATGCGTAAGTCGATTGAATCCGCTCAGGCTGATTTCAATACACTGCGTGCCGGTCGCGCCAGCCCTGCAATGCTGGATGGACTTCGCGTGGACTATTTCGGTCAACCAATGCCGGTCAACCAGCTTGGTACGGTTGTCTCTCCCGAGCCACGAGTGCTGTTGATTACTCCCTGGGACTCAAGTGCACTTCCGCTTATTGAGAAAGCAATCATCAACTCCAGTTTGGGTTTGAACCCAAACAATGATGGATCGACCATTCGGTTGAATATTCCCGCACTTACGCAGGAACGACGTAAGGACTTCGTAAAGCAGCTGAGCCAGAAGACCGAAGCGGCGCGCGTTTCATTGCGAAACATCCGGCGTGATGGGATTGATGCTGCCAAGAAAGACGATGAACTGACAGAAGATGACGTCAAGCGCGTTGAAAAGGATATCCAAAAGATTCTTGACAAGTTTATGAGCGAGTTGGATGCGCTGGCGAAGTCCAAAGAGCAGGAGTTGCTCGAAGACTAGTCATTGCCTTTTTAGACCAAAATCCCCGTTGAAACTACTTTTGAGACGGGGATTTTCTTGTTTAATGCATGCCTCACATAAATCAATTATTGGAACACAATACATTCGACTGACCATTGATCAATGAGTATTAATCGAAATTACTTACGTGGTTCATGATGGACGCCCTTTTCGTGGGGCTGTCAAACGCGTGGTAACTGCCTTAGGAGGCCAGGTCCACCCGTTTTGAACAGTCTCTTCACGAGCATCTCCGCTGACAGTAAACACATGGGCATTCCGATTCCTGGATTTGTACCCGCTCCGACAAAGTAGAGATTTCTAACCTTGCGGCTTTGGGCTGGCGGTCGCATAAAGCTCGACTGGCTGAGAGTATGTGCCTGACCACCAAGTGCATTTCCTAGCCATGCACAGTAATCGTTTGAGAAATCTTCACCACAATAAAAGCGCTGTACAACGATTCGCTCTCGAATGGATTCGATACCAAAGGAACCTTCCAATAAGTCGAGGAGCCGTTCTTCGCATTGACGCTTTAGGTCTGATGACCATTCAAGCCCCGTCGGGCACGGCATTAGAATGAACAGATTCGTGTGTCCTACTGGCGCAACTGTAGCATCGGACTTGCTCGGACATGAAATGTAAATGCTGGGATCAGTGGGAAGAGACTTTCCGTGAAACAACTCCGAAAAACTCAGGTCCCAATCGGTGGGGAAGAGCAATGTATGATGTTCAAGCTTGGGCGCCGCTCCCTTCAATCCAAGATAAAGAATCGCTGCACTAGGTGCGGGTCGCTTCTTTGACCAATAGGATTGATCAAGACTCTGCGATTCTCCGGATAAAAGGGATGTCTCAACATGATGGTAGTCCGCATTTGCAATGACCACGTCAGCCGGTAGCACACAACCATCGGCAAGTGTAACTGATGTTGCGATTCGCCCTTGAACGTTTATTGACTTAACATGCGCTGATGTCGTGATTTTGCCACCGGCATTTATGATGATGTTTGACAACGCCGTTACGATGGCTCCGATACCACCATCCGGGTAGTGAACACCCATCGCAAAGTCGACATAGTTCATGGCAGAAAAGACGCCCGGTGTCTCCTTTGGAGCATTACCAAGAAATAGCGTTTGATAAGCCAAAAAGCGCCTAACAGTGTCATTCTTGAACCACTTAGATAAGTGCTTTTCCATAGAAAGAAGCACTGGCAAACCCCACCCATCGCGCATCGTAGCAACAGTCATATAGTGAAAGAACGTATCAGCGTTCCGTGCTATGAAAGACCGCAAACTTCGTTCGTAGTGACCTTTACTTGTGCGTATGTATGCATCAAGACTCTTGCTGCTTCCAGGGGCAAACTGGTCGAGTGTCGCTCCATCCCGGACCGTGTCTGAGTACATATCGACAGGGGACTCTCGCCCTGGTAAGTAGACCCGGTACGAGGGCGAAAGACGTTTGGTGGGAAGAACCTGGTTAATGTCTTTTCCACATAGATGAAAGAAGTGGGCGAAAACATCCGGCATTAGATACCAGGATGGTCCCATGTCAAATCGGAATCCAGCTTCGTTCCAAACACGGGCTCGTCCACCTAGAGATTCGTTGCGCTCAACTAAGTGTACGGATACTCCGCAACATGACAAAAGGGCTGCCGCCGCAAGACCTCCAAAGCCTCCACCAATAACTACGACCTTGGATGATTTGCTCAGCTTCACTAGAGATTCAGCGCCAATCGACGTCTTCCAAAGAGCATCAGTTTATGCGCGGTGGACGTACGTACCCGGCCTTTGAACACGTTGTATTCATTAACTTCGATGCGGTCAAGAATTGCCTCATAAATGTCGGCAGCTAAAGCCACACCAAACTGACATCCCGGAGATAGGTAGCGAATGCCGGACCGTCCTACTTTGTATAGTTTTCGAGTATGTGCTACCAACTCACGCATTGCAGCCTGCCAATGCTCATCAGCGACTTGATGAACGATTGCATCGTGGGATGAACCAAACCGATGGAGCATCTCCGATGGAATGTAAATTCGCCCCCGCTGATCATAATCCGCCTGAACATCCCTCAGGAAATTCGTCATTTGGAATGCTTCGCCCAGTGCACGCGATGTTGGAACGGCATCAGGGTGTGTGGCCCCACAAATCAAGGCCATCATCTCCCCGACAACACTCGCGCTTCCGTGCATATAGGCACATAGGTCAGCATATGAGTGATAACGCTTGATCCGCGTGTCGCTGAGCATCGCAACGAAAAAATCATCCACCAGGCTACGAGGCATATTGTACTTACGCATGATATGGCGCATCATCCGAAAGGCTGGATGACAGTCATTGCTGTCCGACTCGTATGCCAGTTGCCAGCTACGAATCCATTCCTCAAGGGCTGCCGCAGCCACGTCATCGTTGAGATTTTGCTCGTCAACAATGTCATCCGGAAGGCGAACAAATGCATAAATTGCATACGTGGCGTCACGCACATCTTTTGGGAAAAATCGAATGCCAGCGCTAAAGCTTTTTGCATGCTTATGTGTAAGCATTTTGGCATAGCGTAAGTCGTCATCCCAGTTGCTATAGGATTGTTGTCCTTGTATCAAAGATAGAGATGGTGCCACATGTTGCTCCGTTGCTTGATACGAGGTTTAACACGCATAGCAGTTTTCTGGTTCCACAAAGTTAACAAAAAACGCCTCCTTGGCGATGCCAAGGAGGCGTCTCGGATTAAAACCGCTGGCTGACTAACCCTTGCTTGGGCAGCTTCCACAACCGCCAGTTATCGTTCTGCCTTCTGTGTCATCCTCGACCGAGAACGACGAGCCGCATCCACAGGACTTGACCGCATTGGGGTTATCTACCTTGAAACCACCGCCCATGGCTGTGGTCACGTAATCGACAACCGCACCCTTGAGGTATTTGATGTCCATTGGCGCCAGCACGACTTCGACGCCACTGGTCGCGAAGACTTCATCACCCTCATCGATGCTCTCATCCAGCGCCAAGCCATATTGGAGGCCACTGCATCCGCCACCTGCGACATAAACACGCAAGCGAACACCATCCGGATTACCCTGCTGCTCAAGGATATCCATAACTTCCTGTGCCGCACGCTCTGTCAATGAGATTGGGCAGGAGCTGTCCATTACTTCCGTCGATACTTCCAGCGCGATAGACATACAATCGTTCCCTTGAAAAACATTTGGAATACTGTCGAAAGCGACAGCCGTCTGGGTCATTATACCGAATCACCGACTCGGATGTTCCGTAGTTACACAAATAACCTGATGTGCTGATACCTAGTTATGCTTGATGTGTATATTCTGAATAAGCGCTTCTCAGGTCGTCTAACCATAAATCACAACTCGCATCGCTTGGCATCCGCCAGTCTCCTCTGGGGGACAGACTACCACCGCTGCCAACTTTGGGTCCATTGGGAATACATGTGCGCTTGAATTGACTCTGAAAGAATCGCTTGATAAACAGCGTAAGCCAGTGAGCAAGCTCATCAGGGGTGTACGCGTTTCCCCATGTCTGAATGAGCAAGTAATAAATCTTGGCTGGTGCAAATCCAAATCTTGTCAGGAAAAACAGAGTAAAGTCCTGAAGTGCATACGGACCCACTTTGTCCTCAGTTCGTTGCGTGGGCGCCGCATCCGACGCGCCACTAGGAACCAACTCAGGTGATATCTCAGTGTCGACGATGTCCAGTAAAACCTGGCGTAACTCTGTAGTGTTTCGCTTGTCATCTGCAAGCCAGCGTATTAAGTACTGGATAAGCGTCTTCGGGACACTGCAATTCACTGAATAGTGACTCATGTGGTCACCAACACCATAAGTGCACCATCCAAGAGCCAGCTCGGACAAGTCTCCTGTGCCGATAACGATTCCGCCGACGTGGTTTGCTATCCGAAAGAGGTGATTGGTTCGCTCCCCAGCCTGGACATTCTCAAATGTCACATCGTACAAAGGCTCTCCATTGACAAAAGGATGTCCGATATCTTGCAACATCTGTACACAGCTTGGTCTGATATCAATCGTTGACGCGTCCATCCCCAAAAGCTGCATCAGTTTGGTCGCCTGATCAAGCGTACGGCTCGATGTGGCAAATCCTGGCATTGTTACTGCGCTTATCTGATCCCGTCGCCAGCCAAGAGCATCCGCAGCACGGCAACACACCAATGCTGCATGCGTTGAATCCAGGCCACCGGAAATACCAATCACCATGCGTTTGACACCGGATGACCGTAAGCGTTGGACAAGACCAGCAACTTGTATTTGATAGACCTCTTCGCAGCGTTGGTCACGTAAATGATGATCGGAAGGGACGTATGGGTACGTTGGGATGTTTCGTTTTAGCGGGACGCGTTGTGAGCTAATGCGGGACCCAACATGGACTAACCGACCGGTAACTGCTCCATCGAATGTATGGAACTTTAACCGGTCGTGTAGAAGGCGGTCAATATCAACATCAGCGACCGTCAGGGCCGGCGAAACCTCAAGCCATGACTGATGCTCGGCGAGCAAGGAGCCATTCTCGGAAATGATGCAGTGGCCATCCCATGCGACATCATTAGATGACTCACCTGCTCCTCCGGATGCATATGCATAGGCGGAAATAAGGCGCGCGGAGTGGCCGTTTACGAGCTGTCTTCGATAATCCGGTTTACCGGTCGTGACATTGGAAGCAGACAAGTTACAAATGATTGTCGCTCCGGACATCGCAAGTTGGGTCGCAGGCGTGTTAGGGACCCAAGCGTCCTCACAAATCTCAACTCCAACTATTGCTGATGGATCATCGCTAATTTGGAATAGTAGCCCGCTACCAAACGGCACCTGTTGCCCATTAATGACAACATCAATGACACCGTTACTATATGGAGTGAAGTATCGCGGTTCGTAATACTCGCGATAACCGGGTAAGTGCTGTTTCGGCACAATGCCAAGAATACGCCCGCTACAAATTGCGACAGCGCAGTTGTAAAGCTTTGCTCCGATACGAATAGGTGCGCCGAGAAACGTAAGGACGGATGTGTCCGCAGTGCTGTCACAGATAACTTGCAACGCATCCAGGACGCCTTGCTGAAGCACCCGCTGTTGAAACAGTTCATCACATGTATAGCCGGAGAGTCCCAGCTCTGGTGTTACGAGAACCTGAACATAGTCTTTTTCAGCAGTACGTATTGTCTCGATAATCGCATCCGCATTTGCCTTGGGATTTGCGATTGTTATGGCTGGACTGGAAACAGCTACTCTGACAAATCCGTGGCGAAACGGGCTGTCAAACGGTATGAGTGACATGATGTTCGATTGTATCGTTTTGGCCAATCTCAATCAGATGACTGAGACATGGCTATTGAACTGTGGTGTCGTAATAGCATTGGCAGTCTTTTATGCAAATTGAGCAGAAAGAA
This sequence comes from uncultured Armatimonadia bacterium, assembly GCA_964606305.1. Classification (GTDB taxonomy): domain Bacteria; phylum Armatimonadota; class Armatimonadia; order Armatimonadales; family Armatimonadaceae; genus CAIRTT01. Next base: position 3,889 of record CAZSGJ010000002.1, on the reverse strand, counting down.
CAGCTACGTCTGGCACTCCAAGATTGCGGCTTCTCACGTGTTGGCTTTACGGATACATTTCCGAGTCGTCACCGGCAATACTGGCGTGCATGGACAAATGCAGGATACGCAGGCGAAATGCTGTGGCTTTCCACGAGGAGAGACCTCAGAACCGGGTCGCTTGGTGTGCCCGAACTACTTGATGGTGCACAAACGGCTATCGTGCTCGCCGTTTCTTACAACCATCCATCGGTGAACCCCGAACCAGGAACTGGCGTAATCGCCAAGTATGCACAGGGAATGGATTACCACAACGTCATTAAGCGAATGACTAAGCAGGGTATGTCGGAAGTTGAGAGAATCTATCCGGGTTCGAAGTCGCGTGCCGCAACGGATTCAGCTCCAATACCCGAACGAGAGCTTGCGGTTCGAGCTGGCGTTGGTTGGCAGGGGAGGCATACCAATGTCATCGTGCCTGGACTTGGAAACTATGCATTCCTCTCGGTAATTCTGACTACCGCGGAAATTGAACCTGATACAAGAGAAAAGCAACTGGAAGGGTGTGGGACGTGCACGCGATGCATGCAAGAGTGTCCAACAGGGGCTCTTGTGGCACCTAACACACTCGATCCGAGGAGGTGCATTAGTTACTGGACGATTGAAGCCAAGGAAAGTATCCCGCTGGATATTCGACCGCTGATGGGAAACAGAATTTTTGGCTGTGACATCTGTATCGATGTTTGCCCTTGGAATTCAAAGGCAGCGACTGACACGCTCACACAATTTGCCTGGAATTCGGCACTTGGAGCCTTGGACTTGGCGGACCTGTTTACTAATCTTGCATCGGATGAATGGTTCAAACAGACGTTTGCAGGCACACCTGTCTTGCGCACTGGTCGTGCTGGACTACGAAGAAACGTTGCAGTGGCGATTGGAAACACGAATCTCACTGACCTTATTCCAACACTCGAAGCGGGGTTAGGAGATTCATCGGTTGTCGTTCAAGAACACACTTCGTGGGCTCTCGAACGGTTGATGTCCAGGCAGGCTACCGTGCAGACTTCACAATCTCGATAATCCAAGCCACGTTTCCATGTAAAGCGGAGACAGTGCAGAATTCATTGTGTGTATGAATCTGCTCCATACCCGTCGCAAGCACTGCGGTAGGAATGCCGAAGCCATTGAAATGATTTGCATCCGTTCCGCCGCCGGACTCTCTGAACTGGGGTTGAAAACCTGCTGCAGAGGCTGCCTGAGCGGCGATTGAGATGACAGGATAGTCGTTGGCGAGGTGGTAAGCCGGGTAGCTGTTCGTAGTTTTAATGCTAACCGTAGCTCCCATGATGGAAGCCTCACGGGTGAATGCTGACTTAATGATCGAAAGTTGTTCCTCAAGCTTGTTCTGGTTTCGTGAACGGGCTTCAGCAATAACGGTCACCGAGTCCGGAACAACATTTCTGGCTTGTCCGCCGCTTATGACCCCTACATTGTTAGTCGTTTCAAAGTCGATTCGTCCTACGGGGAACGACGCTATCGCTTTTGCTGCGGCGACAATCGCATTAATGCCAAGCTCAGGGGCTGCACCAGCGTGCGCGGCTTTGCCATGCACTGTGATCTCGAGACACTCTGATGCAGGTGCTGACGTTACAATCGTTCCGAGTGGTGGACCGCCATCCAGAACGAAACCGAAATCACTTGATAGCATCGCCTTGTCGATGTTTGCAGCGCCAACCAGTCCAATTTCTTCACATGTTGTCAACACGACTTGCAGCTGACCATGAGGAATAGATGCAGAGACTATTTGCTCCATTGCACATATGATGGGTGCTACTCCGCACTTATCATCTGCTCCTAAAATAGTGTCACTGGATGATGAAACGATATCGCCAATGACTTCAACTGTAAGGCCTGGTGTCGCTTCCACGGTATCCAAGTGGGCTGCAAAGAGAAGGCTTGGCAACGATGCATCGGATGCAGATAGTGTTGCGATTAGATTGCCGACACCGGAACCTGTGACCAATTGCGAGCTGTCCCATCGAACATCAAATCCGATACTTCTTAGGCGTTCAGCACAGTACATGCTGACATCATGTTCAGAACGTGATGGTGAGTTGAAACGCAGCAGATCGAGTAGTGTTTCAAGGACGTCTTTGTTTGGCATCGTAATCTCGTCTTGTAAACAAAAGAACCGCAACCTAGGTTGCGGTTCAAATCAATCAGAATCTTTACTGTGGTTGCGCTGCAGAGCCGGACGGCGACTGTACAGGGGTATCAGACTTTTGACCTGGTGCGGCTGCGGATGAACCGCCAGTCGTTGTCGCAGACGCAGGTGCTGGTGCTGGAGCTGCTGCTGGCTCTTCTGCCTTTTGGCATCCTGCCAGTGCGATGGACGCCAATACTGCAGTCAAGAGTAAATACTTCATGTGGGTACCTCACAAATAGAAAGCCGCCCAGCATATGCTGGACGGCTTGAATTATACCTGACTTGGTCAGCTTATGGCTGGAAGTCTGGGCGGAACAACCATGGGTGACAACCGTTGGTCCACAGGAAGCCTGGGATACCATTCTGGTTGTAGCCCGTGTACGGGTCAACTGCCCAGTTGGTGTTTGCAGGGGATGTCTGCATACCAAGGGTGCGGTACTTTGCATGGCCATCAGCGAAGACAAAGTTCATGCCCTTGTTGTGGATCCAGATGGAACCATCGATACCGAATGCGGATCCGGTTGAGCCATTGGTACCGTTACATGCTGTGTTGTACACACATGGCTGAGTACCATCGCTACAGATCAACAGTGGGTTTTGGAGGTTACCGCCGAGTGCAGCACTCTTACCACGACCTTCCCAGATCAACGGGAGGTCAGCTGGTGCATTGATACCAGCCTGTGGGTATGCCTGAAGAAGACCGTTGATTGTGTAGGAGGTCTTCTCTGGACGTGCAAGCATGTTGGAGTAGGTGAAGCGTGCAAGGCCAACGCGGAACTCAGGAGCTGAAGGACATGCAAGAATGCCGTAGTTCTTCACGTATGGCTGGATGGTGTTCGCCCAATGGAAGTTGGATCCGATAACTGCAGGGTGCGTCTGCAACGACGACCATGTTGGTGGAACCATATGCCAGAAGTTGGTGAGCCACTGTCCATTGACGTTCGATGTAGTCAATGGCATCAGCTCGTCATAGTCCTGGGAATACATGAGCGTTGCGAGTCCAAGCTGCTTCTGGTTGGAAAGACAAGATGCCGAACGGGCCTTCTCACGAGCCTGGGCAAACACTGGGAAGAGGATAGCTGCCAAAATCGCGATGATCGCGATGACGACGAGGAGTTCAATAAGGGTAAACGCCTGTCGGTTGTTTCGGATATTCATATTCGACCTCAAATAAAATTAGTCCCACACCACTTCAACGCCAGTTTGGCGAAAAGTTCTGATGGTGCATCTCCGCCGGTTGCCCGAAGGATTGAGGGTTTATACCCGATGAAATTACTTTTTGCTAGAAAATGTATAGGTAGAATTATGGTTATCTACATAGCAAACTTAACAGACTGCAGGATGTAGGGAACTTTTAGGTTGTTATGTAATGCAAATGATTTACAACAGTTGCTTTGACAACAAGACGCCCCAGACCTATAATCGGAAAGTTTACAGGTAGACTCCGCTGGCGGAATACGCTCCAGTCGGTGTACGTCTGTCCGCTGCGCTGGCGAATTTCGCGTGGTGCAAGCCACCGCATCCACGTGGTAGCGGTTTCGAAGAAGAAAGGACGCTTTGCAAGCCGCATCTGGTTACTAGATGACGTTGCAGGGTGGAGGGCCGACAAATGGCGGCAGCTATTGAGATTACTAATCTGACGAAGCAGTATCCCGTTCCTCTGAAGCGGGAAGTTGTCAATGCAGTTGATAATCTGACATTGACAGT
>CAZSGJ010000001.1:112092-147333 GCA_964606305.1 uncultured Armatimonadia bacterium | reverse complement strand
TTGCATGGAATGGGAGATGTGCACCCTACACTTGCAAAGCTTGACCTATGTGAGACGCTTTGCAAGATTAGCGCACTCACAGATGCCAAGGTTTTACTCGGGACCAGCGGCGGAGATGCTGTGGAAGCGGCGATAAAGTCGGCGATTTTACGTACAGGAAAGCGCCGCATCGTTGCCTTTGATGGTGGATATCACGAACTGAATCTGGGAGCACTCAATGCTACGGCCCGTGAAGATTTCCGGATGCCATTTCAGCGACATTTGGCGGATTTTGTGACGCATCTGCCCTACGGAGGTCAGATTGAAGCCCTTCCCGATGACACAGCGGCCGTCCTGGTTGAAGTAATTCAAGGTCGAGGCGGAGTTCGAGAGGCATCAACGGAGTGGCTGCACCACATCAGGGCTCTTTGCGATGACAGTGGTGCTCTATTGATTGTGGATGAAGTCTTCACCGGCTTTTGGCGGACGGGTGAAGTGTTTGCTCATCAGCACCATGGTCTAACGCCCGACCTGATCGCCTGTGGCAAGATTCTGGGTGGAGGGATGCCTATCTCTGCATGTATTGGCAGTGGCGATGCTATGTCGGGATGGCCGGTCTCAACTGGCGAGTCAATTCATACATCGACGTTTCTGGGACATCCCGGGGGCTGTAAGGCAGCATCGGCAACTCTGGCTGCACTTTCAGCGATGGACGCCAAGTCTGTTGTTAATCAGCTTGGCCACTATCTACGGTCAGGACTGGAACGCTTAGCAGTTAAAAACTCCGACGTCATCACCAGCATCCGAGGTAAAGGACTCATGCTTGGGATTCATCTAAATGCACCAGGTGCCGCCGTCGCACTCAGTGATAATCTCCTTCAGCACGGAGTTATCACACTTCCTGCAGGCAACGGTGATGTGCTTGAGCTGACTCCCCCATTCACTGTAACAACAGAACAACTGGACTTTGTCTTGGGTGCGCTCGATCACGCATTATCCTCATAAGCTTAGCTTCTGGTATTGTAGGCTACATGCAAGGTTCTCAAAATCCAGCGATTGACCCGGCATCCATGCGTGCACTTACACAGTTAGCGGATGCCTGTAAGGCATTGAAGTCGTTCCGATGTCAACTCATGACGCGGGCTACTCTCGGTGATAAAGAGGAGATATCTACTGGAGTTATCATTCTTCAGAGACCTGGAAGCGTTGCGATTCGAACGGAGTCAAACCGAACAGTAACGATTGCTGTCAATCATGGAAACGAGCGGATGACCCGAACTGCCGGGGCGACAAGGAGGATGCGCGGGGAAGCAACCCCCAAAGGTCTTCGGGCAGGTCTGGATGCATCCCGTGCGTTTGTTACTCCAATTTTTCCGATTTTGATAACTGCTACAGGCGCCGCCGCCAAACTGATTCCAGGTACATTGCTTCGCGCTGGTCAGGGAACGCCTATTTCCTTGGATGGGGTCCGTTGTGATGTGTTTGCATACGAGACCCGAAGTCAGTTTGGAATTTCTCGGTTTGTCCTTACGATTGGACAACGTGACCGATTACTAAGAAAACTGGACTTATCAACTCCAGGACCAAGCGGACAGCTCTCATTGAGCGAGACATACACAAAAATCCGTATTGATGAACCAATTGCACCAGCCGAGTTCACTGCTGCCATGCAGGGAAAGTAGACAACTTATGCTCCTGAATGATCGCATCCTGTCGATAATTGTAAACGGTGTTCGACAGCGTAAGGGCTATCATGTCGACCTCTCGTTCAAATTCACGCAACCTGGAGTTCCAGATTTTGAGGTAGATGGGTCGCTTGATGTTTTGTTTCCTGGTGATGTGTTGTTTTCGACAACAACGAAAGAAGGCCTGATTACAGCAGCATCCACCGACTCGACATCATTCACACGCTACAACATTCCGAGAGCCGAAGCTCTACGCACCAAAATGCCACCATCCAGATCAAGGATTTCACGTTGTCTGGCAACGACCGTGATGTTTGATGATGGTCTTGCAGACATCCTGTCGGGATTAGTTCCCTATGGTGGAGACATCTCCCTTATCAGAGACGCTGGAACAACTATAATCAATGGTATCCAGTGCGTAGGTTACATCGTGGATGTGGGTAAACGGACACCGATGCCAACATCAGTTACCCTGTTTGTAGGTAAATCAGACCAACAGCTCTATCGATACATTACCGACCACCCAAGCATTAAGGGTGCACAACGAACTGTAACTTTCAGTCCCATCAAAGCCATCAGTCGTCTTCCAGAGAAATTTAAAATCGCGGATAAAGACATTCAAACAATGAATGCTGAGCCGGAGTTTAGAGGCGCCGTCAACATTGGTAAGGTTTCTCCACCTCTTGCGGGCACGCTGCTCGATGGAAAGACATTTGACCTTGATATTCCGACAAAATCCAAGGCCAGAGTGGTTCACTTTTGGTCTGCAAATGATCATTCCAGCTGTTTACAGGTTATTGACATTTCCAATGCGATTGCAGGCTTTCCTAAGGGAACCGTACAAGTCATCTCCGTCTGTCTTGACCATATACAGACACCACAGCGGATAAAAGCCCTTTGGTCCCGTCTTGGTGCGACGTGGCAAACAATTGTCGACCCACTTGGACCTGACTCGGATGCTGCACGCACTTGGCGAACCGACACCCCGGGTGGCATCGTCATACTTAGCCGATCAGGCATCGTACAGAGCATGGGGCTCCGATCGACGGATATCAAGGCTGCGGTGACAGCGGCCATGCGTATGCGATGATTACACAGCTGGTCATCAGGGGGTACCGCTCCGTCCAAAATGTGCGGCTAAACCTCGGTCAGTTGAATGTACTGACGGGTACAAATGGTTGCGGAAAGTCCAATCTCTATCGCTCCCTGATGCTATTGCACGGATCGGCCATAGGCCGTTTTTCAGAAATGATTGCGGAGGAAGGCGGTATGCCATCCGTTTTATGGGCAGGACAAAATCGCGCAAACGGTCCAGCTCGGATGGAAATATCGGTCACATTTGACCATGGCCTTACATACAGTCTTGCTTGTGGTCTCCCGGATTTGAATTCGGTTCCGGAAGTGTTCCGCCGCGACCCACAGATTAAGCGGGAGCAGATAACCATCAGAAAATCGGTGATGGTCGATCGTAATGTAAATGGAGTGAGTCTGCGGGCAAGCGATGGCGAAAAAGTTCATCTCCCGATGTCGCTGACGGCATCCGAGTCTGTCCTGACGCAAGTCGTGGATCCGGAACGCTTTCCCGCAATAACCAATACACGAAATGCATTCGCATCATGGCGCTTCTATCACGGCTTTCGAACAGATGAAGCAAGTGAAATCAGACAGCCTCAAATCTGTAGTTTTAGCCCAGTCCTTTCTGCAGATGGAAAAAATGTCGCATCCGCAATCCTGACCATCAGTGAGGTTGGGAACCGTGAGGCCTTTGACCGTGCCATTTATGACGCACTGGGCGGAAGTCGCGTGGCTATCGAGATTGATTCTTCCAACCGTGCACGAATCCAGCTTCTTCAGAGAGGGCTTTCGCGTCCACTCGAGGCATCTGAGCTCTCCGATGGAACCTTGCGATATATCTGCCTTCTCGCTGCCCTGCTGTCCCCACGTCCACCTCGCCTCATCGGCCTTAATGAGCCAGAGACAAGTCTCCACCCGGATGTTCTTCCAGCGCTGGCACGACTTATTGCTGATGTTGCAAGTCAGACGCAAGTTTGGATGGTGACGCATGCTTATCGGCTTGCAGAAGATGTTACGTCCCGTTTTGGAACACGTCCGGTTGGATTAGTGATGCGTAGTGGTGCTACAGAGACACAAGAAAAAGCCGGGCTGTATGGTGCCCGGCTGGATGGTTTACAGAATGACTCTGACGATGACTAGAAGCCCGTCCCGGCAGCTCCCCGATAGAGAACAACAGGCGGTTCCGGCAAACCGTTAACTTTCTGCTTCAAACGTTCTTCGCGGACTTTAGATACGAAACCAGGAACGGCATGAGGAGGCGTTGCCGGTACACGAAATACATCGGCAAAGGTATCCCAGAACAAATCCATATCGTGAGACAGGTCAAAAACCATCACACCCTGAGTTGTTGCACAAGCCGCCTGCAACACCTTACGCAGGTCGTTCTTGTCGCGCCCCTTAAACTTATCAAGGGAGATTCCAGCATAAACAAGTGACTGGTCATTCACAGCACGATTAGAAAACTGGCCAGCGGCCTCTACGGATTCGCCAACCGAAATACCCTGCTCAGCTGCATCACGCATTGATGCCGTTGGGTAGTAGCATCCCGTGATGATGAGGTCTACGAGGTTTGCCCAGCCTGTACGTCGGAAAGAGTCTGTATGGAAGCGTAAACCGACTTGGAGGTCATCCGCGGCCCAGTTTCCACCAACCTCCGGATAATCCGGATACCAAGAACCAACATAGGTTCCGACTTGCATCGAAGGGCGTTCTGTTTTTACTGTCTTGACAGTCTCGGCTAGCCAGTTACGCAGGGTCATTGCACGGAATGTCAGCCATGCATCATAGAGCGGACCTGGAACAACGCGTCGCTGGAGTGTCGGCCAGGCAACTTCCCAGCGGAAAATGTCCCGGGGCCAGTCAACAGACTTTTGCATCCACTTTTCAAACTCAATTCGCGTGGAATCCGACATATCCGCATTAATGCTGGCAAAACGTAACCGGTCATCAAATAGAATGCCATCAATGTCGTAGTTGTGAGCCACTTCTGTGAGCAGGTTCCGCAAACGGTGACGAACGGCGGGATAAAGCGGATTCGTCATCAAAGGAATCTGTCTATCCGTCCGCTTACCCATCGGAACAAATGTTGGCCGTACCAGCATTTCAACCACAACGTTTGGCTTCATTTTTTCTTCTACGAAGAGGCCCGCGGCAGAGCTGAAGCCAACAATCAGGTTCGAGCCAGGTGGCAGCTGTAGTACGGCTGGATTGAAGTTAGCTGCACGGAATTGCGCCAGCACTTTATAACTACTGTCAACAACTGCGATTACTGCGCCATCCGCGAGTTTGGGAAGCTTACTTGCATCGGAGTACAGAGCAAGGTCATCCAGCTGACGTGGTGGCTGGTTAACCCGGTCACTGAGGAGGTATGCAGATTCTTCTTCACCATCCACGCGAATACGAAGCTCAGGTTCACAAAGTACTGTTTGCCACTCAGGACGTTTTGCACCCGGTCCCCGCTCGGGAAAGTGTGAATGGCCCTCTGAAAAAGCATTCATACTCACAAACAGGGAAAGTTTGTTCTCACGGGCCTTCGTTAGCATCACCGCCAGAGGATCAAACTCTTTTGGCATCGTCCGTCCCTTCCACTCCGTCATCTTTGGGGCGATTTGGGATGGAAAGAGCACCTCACCAACAATTGGCTTGATATCCAGGACGATGGTGTTGAAGCCGGTTTCTTTGATCTTTCTTACCAGACCATCGATTTTCTCTACCGTATTGATGCGCTCAAGGTTTGCCGTTGCATCAATCCAAAGAACACGGCCCTGAAGTCCATCCGCGCGCGTTAAGCGCTGCGCGATACCGTAGCCATTGCGCGCTTCGTCAAACGATGGCGCGATGACGTGCGGGAATGGAACATACGGGTTTGGCTGTAGCGGTGGCATCACTTCAAGGGGCGACTGACCAAACGCGGTTGTCACAACACTGATTGCAACAGCCGCGCCGCCAACAAACCGCTTCATGGGCATCCACTTGGTTGAGAAGTTATGCACCGTAGATGGCACCATACTTCGTTGAGAGGTACGAGATGTAAGGATCTGCGCTAAACGGCGCATTACAGGCTTTCTCGACCAGTTCCATTGGTAGGAAGCGGCGTCCCGGGTGATGGACGTTTGTCCTCATCCAGCCAAGCAGACGTGAATAATCGGCATTTTCGATATCTGTAGCGAGTCCAGGCGTTTGCGCAAGCGCTGCATCATATAGCTGGGCAGCGAGGACAGTTCCAACAGAGTATGTCGGGAAGTAGCCAATGAGACCTGCGGACCAGTGCACGTCCTGAAGACAGCCTTGGGCGTTTGATGGCACATCTATACCAAGGTATTCTTTCACCTTTGCATTCCATGCATCCGGGAGGTCACTTACAGAAAGCGTCCCTTCCACAAGCTGTTTTTCGAGCTCAAAGCGCATCAGGACATGAAGGTTGTACGTGACTTCATCCGCTTCGACGCGGATGAGTGATGGCTGTACCTTATTAATGGCCTTGTAGAACTGAGGAAGAGTTACATCGTCAAGGACTCCAGGGAACGCCGCTTGTAGCTCAGGATAGAACTTGTTCCAGAATGCCTGAGAGCGTCCGACAGTATTTTCCCAGAGACGCGACTGGGACTCATGGAAGCCCAGAGAGACGGCCGAACCCAGCGGAGTACCGTCATCGTCGGGTAGGAAACCTTGCTCGTACATCCCGTGACCGGCCTCGTGCATCGTTCCCATGAGGGCACATGGAAGCCAGTTCTCCTCAACACGCGTCGTGATACGCACGTCGGTGCGATCAAGACCGGTACAGAACGGGTGCACAGCTTTGTCCTGCCGTCCATGGTTAAAGTCAAAACCCAGATATCGGACAACCTTTTCGCCGAATGCAATCTGCTGCGCTTCAGGGAAGACACGACGAAGAACAGAGTCATCGATTTCTGGTGTTGCACGTACTTTTGCAAGAATGGATGCTATGACGGGTTTGATGGAATCAAAGACTTTTGCTGCATCCGAGGATTTCAAACCGGGTTCGTACCGATCCAGAAGCGCATCGTAGGGGGTTTCATCGTAGCCGAGGCAGTCAGCCTGCCGGCGCACGAGATCCAACAGCTTTTGAAGGGTTGGGGCGAAGGACTTGAAGTCATCGTTTTTTCGTGCATCCACCCAGACTTCGTGTGCAAGCATCGACTCTCGCGTTAGAGCTTCAACCAGATCGGTCGGGAGCTTGGTTTCCTGATCGTAATCACGCCGAAGGACACGGAGAATTTGTGCATTCTTAGATGTTGCATCCGAGCCAGCGTTATCGCCTTCCGCAGCGCTTAGGAGGTCACCGGTGGTGGCTGATGTGAACATTTCATGCGAGATTCTGGAGAGAACTGCCGTCTGAGCCGCACGTGCTGCACCTCCGCCGTGAGGCATGTAGCACTGTTGATCCCATCCCAGGACGGCATTGGCTTGTCCAACAAGGCGAACATCGTTGTAGCGAGCAAGTAACTGTTCCAAATTTGACATACTGACATACCCCATCATCAGGCAGAATCTGCCCTGCAAAGAATACCGCGTTGAGGCGGAAAATCCTATCGGTTCCGGTTGTGCCCGAGAGCTGCTGAGAGCGCATCGGCAACAGTCTTACAACCATGCAGCCCGGGAGTGCGGACATCATCCTGGTTACCCGCCGGAACGATGGCATCGGTAAAGCCAAGGCGTTTCGCTTCAGAGATGCGTTTTCCTACCTGAGAGACAGAACGGAGCTCGCCAGACAGGCCGATTTCTCCCATCACAACAGAGTGCGGGTCGATGATTTTGTCTGTTACGCTGCTTGCAACAGCGAGGGCCATCGCCATGTCAAGTGCGGGTTCATCCACGGAGACACCACCGGCGACGCTTACATAGACATCGGATGAGCCAAGCTGTATTCCGATCCTCTTTTCGAGGACGGCTAAGACGACGGCAAGACGGTCGCGGTCAACGCCATTTGCGACACGGCGGGGGGTGGCCATGGGCGATGGCGACACCAGTGCCTGCACTTCAACCAAAAGTGACCGGGACCCTTCGATGACCGGACAGACAACGCTGCCACTTGCGGATTCAGCCCGCTCGCTTAGAAGCAGACCCGATGGATTATCGACACCTTCAAGGCCTGACTCGCGCATCTCGAAAATTCCCAGCTCATCGGTAGAGCCAAAGCGGTTCTTAACAGCGCGTAGAATCCTGTGATGGCTATGTCGATCCCCTTCAAATGCAAGGACGGTATCAACCATATGTTCAAGAACGCGCGGTCCAGCGATCGCGCCATCCTTGGTTACGTGACCAACGATAAACACCGGAACGTGCAGTTCACGGGCTATTTGTGCAATTCCGCTGGTTGCTGCTCTTACCTGAGAAACGGTCCCTGGCGCTGATTCAACCGTAGATGACTGCATCGTCTGAATCGAGTCGATGATAACGGCAACAGGCTTGGTTGCCCGTATATCAGAGGCAACCGCTGCAACATCGGTTTCGCTTGCGAGGAGGAGTCGCTCATGTTCGGCATCGAGGCGTGTCGCACGCAGCTTTATTTGATGCACGCTTTCCTCTCCACTCACGTAGAGAACCGTACCTTCGGTGGATGCGAGATTACCGGCAACGCGCGTCAGAAGCGTTGACTTACCAACTCCAGGGTCACCGCCGATAAGCATTAAAGCGCCTGGAACGATACCACCGCCCAGCACCCTGTCAAACTCTCCGACTCCGGTTGAAATCCGCTTGCCGGCGGTCGCGGCAATTTGCGTAATCGGAGCCGGACGTGATGACGACGTGCCCATGAGGGTGCGTGCAGCAGGTTCCTTCGTTGCCACCTGCTTTTCTTCCTCAAAGGTATTCCACCCACCGCAGTCGTTGCATTTGCCTTGCCACTTGGGCAGCTGACATCCGCAGGCCTGACAGACGAAAACGGTGTGGATTTTTGCCATTAGTCGCCTGGACCGTCCTGGAAATTAACCTTTCGTCGATCTTTGGCATCGATTTTCGGAACTTCAACCTTATCGCCTGGCTTGAGACCGCTTATGACCTCGGTAACAGAATCGCTTCGAAGCCCCAAGGTGACCTTTCGCGGAGTGAGGACCGGCTTATCCTTCGTCCCGGTCATGATCATGACCGTATCATCCGGGCGGATCGCTTCGGTTGGTATTCGCGTTACCTTTGACTTACGGTCCAGCAGGATATCCACCGATGCGGTCATGCCGGGTCGCAGTCTTGCATCCCCATCGGTGACGCGGACTTTCACCTCAAATCGAACGACCTGATTCGATGTTGCCGAAGCAGCACTGTTTGTAGCACCAGCCTGAGAGCTTGTGAGACTGGCTGGGGCTTTGCTTGCAACGACACCGTGGAAGGTGACATCGCGGACACCATCCACCCGAATCTCAACGGGCTGACCTACATTCACTTTTACTACGTCGACTTCGTTTACATTCGTCCTAACCTGCATCTGTTTGAGGTTTGCTATGGTGACAATGGCTGCGCCCTGTGCAAATCCGGCTGTAGCAGATGCGACGAGTTCACCTTCTTCAAGATACTTTCCGGTGACCTCGCCGGGCATCGGGGCGACAATGCGTGTCTCTGTGAGCTGCACACTTTGTTGTGCGAAACGGTTCTCAATTTGTGCGACATCCGCGCGACTACGCTCAATATCCCGTCTCCGCAGCGCCACCGTACCGAGGTTGTTCTCCTGATTTTGAAGCTCAACTTTACTATTGCGAAGGCTGATTTTGGCCTGCGTTACTTTGATGTCGGCCTGTTTTAGGCGGACATTTGCCTGCTCGACCCGGATTTTTGCAGCATCCACGGCGAGTTTTGCCGTGTCAATATCTTCCTTGCGAGGTCCTTCTTTTAGTAAGGCTACGCGTTGCCTGGCGCTTTGGATATCGGATTCCAGAAGTCGGACCTGCGTCTCAGCGGTATCGACATCCTGCTGGCTGATGAACCCCTTTGCTAGGAGGGTTTTTCGACGGTCAACCAGCCGCCGTTGGTCATCTAACTGGTCTTCCGCACGCTTTAATGCGGCTACTGCCTGTGCTAGCTCCTGCGGTCTGGTCGGAGCTGCAGTCTGAGCAAGTCGCTTTTCTGCCGTTTCCACACCTAGCTCGGCATCCCGCAGATTGACTTCAGCATCCGACTTGGAAACCTGAGCATCGGTGACCTGCGACTCTGCCGTCTGCACGCCAATTCTCGCGCGTTCAACAGCAAGAGCAACCTGACGGGAAATCAGGCCCTCGTTCTCTTTGGTCTGCGCTAGTCCGGCCCGAGCAGACCTGACCTGCGCTGCTATTCCTGCGACTTCCCGGGCGACTTCCTGGGGATCGACGGTGGCGAGGAGCTGGCCGGCAGCGACGACATCACCCGGCTTGACATAAAATTTACTGATACGTCCGGCTACACGCGATTTGACATCCACCTTTACGACAGGTTCAAGTGTTCCCGATTCAGAAACAACGAGGGCAACATCACCGGTTTCTGCCGTCACAACGCGTCCGACAGAAATAGCAGGCTTTGCAGATTTCATTCGCGTGAAGTAGAATCCACCTCCGCCAACAACGACGAGTCCAACGGCAATGAGCGCCTTTTTATTTACAGCCATGCTTTGCGATTTCCATCCTGATCTGAAAGCGCACGCCTAGCGGCTTGCCTTTAGGACCATACCGACAAATATAGGAAGCAGTTTTTGCTTTTGTATCCGATTACGAAGCTGTCGCGGATCAGACGTCAGCCGATAGAACCATTCCAATCCTCGTTTTTGCATCCACACGGGAGCCCTTTGCACCGTGCCTGAAAAGACATCCAGCGTTCCCCCGACACCAATACACACCTTTGCACCAGTGAGATTCCCATACTTCGAAATCCATTTTTCCTGTTTGGGGATACCAAGGGCGACGAGGACAATATCAGGTTTACAGGCAGCAATCTCGGATGCCACCTTTGCGGATGCTTCTGCATCAAAGAATCCATCCCGTGTACCGACAATATTGCACCCCGGGTATCGCCTTTGCATCTCAACAGCCGCTCGTGATGCCACTCCCGGCGCGGCGCCAAAGAAGAAAATGCGCCATTGTCGACTTACACTCTCTGCCACCAGGCGCTCAGCCAGATCAACCCCGCTACACTTGTTTTTGATTCCAAGTCCCAACTTACGGCTGGCCCACAAAATGCCTGCGCCATCGGATGTGACCATTGCTGCAGCTTTTGCAATGGATAGGAACTCAGCGTCCATGGATGCTGTCACTACCATGCTGGCATCAGCTGTGACCACCTGATGCATGTTGTCCGTTTGGATAAACCCGGCGATGCGATCCAATGCCGTGTCCATGTCAACATCATCAACAGGTAATCCAAGTATTTCAATTCTCTCTGCAGCCATACCCTAGAAACTATACCGCTTCATCGGAAATCAGGTCAGTCCCGTGACCATCCTCCATTCGCTTGAGGTTGCGAAGGGCCGGGACCCAAATGGCGGTTCCAACAACAACAACAAGGGTCATTACCCCGCCAATAGCCACTGATCGAATCAGTCCAAGCCAACGTGCCATCAGACCAGACTCAAACCCGCCCAGCTCATTGCTCGCCCCAACAAAGAGGTCATTGAAAGCTGATACACGTCCGCGCATTCTATTTGGAACCTGCACAAGAAGCATTGTTGATCGAATAACAACTGAGATTGCATCCAGTGCGCCCAATGTAAATAAACAAAAGGCTGAGAACCAGACGTTCGTAGAAAACGCGAAGCCCACAGTGGCAACGCCGAAGCCGCCAACAGCCCAGAGCATCGCAGGACCAGCCTGCTTCATTTCTGGTTGTCTTGCCAGGTAGGCAGACATGAAAAGGGCTCCAAGGTTCACGGATGCCTGGAGCCACCCCAGTCCTACGGGACCGACTTTGAGGACGGTGTCGGCAAATGCCGGTAAAAGTGCAGCAGCTCCACCAAGCAGAACAGCAAAGAGATCCAGGCTGATTGCGGCCAAAAGGGCTGGACGGGTTTTCAAAAACGAAAAGCCCTCCAACGCCGAGCGCCAACCTTGTTCGTCTGTTTCCTGGGGTGGTTCTGGAGCTACCTTTGGAAGTCTGGAGTATCCGTAGGCAGTGATCAGCCCCAGAATGATTTCAACTACATACACCCGCCAGACATTTCCACCAGAACCGATAATCCAACCAGCCAGAATTGGACCAACTACACTGGCAGATTGCCATCCAAGTGAAAGCCAGCTAACTGCTTCGCGAAAGTGCTTTTCCTCAACAACACGGGGTAGCAAGTTATCGATAGCAGGTGAATAAAAAGTCCGAATCGTAGCAAGCACGCCGACAGCAAACAAAACCAATGTAACTGGTAGTTTTAGTAATGCAAAGACCAGGAGCATGACGCTTGCGATAAGCATCCCAAGTCGAGTGATAACGGCAATTGCTCTTCTGTCATAACGATCGCAAACGTGTCCTGCTACGAGAGCAAGCGCCATTACGGGGATTATTTCAACGAGACCCAAGACTCCGGATGCAAATGGATCCCGGGTCTGATGAAAGACCTGCCACGCAATTCCGGTGAACAAAAACCGTCCGGCAAGCGACCCTGCGATACGGGTAAGGAAAAACTGTCTAAACGCAGGCTGGCGTAACAAGCCAAGCCAATCTGATTGCATATTACGTATCTGCTTCCTCATCACCGGAGAACGTCACCCATGCGGTGTGATCTTCGTCGCCATCCGGGTCGTAGTTACCATCAGCATCCGGGAGGCGCCAGACGCCGTCTCGACCTAGGATACCAACTGGTCGAAACGTTGTTTTGTAGCGAAGGCTTCCACAGCCCGCGACATGATACCCAAAGTGCGCCCAAGTGCGGTTCATCAGCTCTCCGAGGCGAATCACCTTCAACATCATGAACTTACCCAATGAGCGATCAGCGTATTGCGGGTCATGGTAATGGTAGACGCCAGACACAATGTTGCCCGTAATGTCGAGTAATGCGATCCCGAGGAGTACCTCATCCAACCAAACTGAAAGCTCCAGTGACTGCGTCGGGTTATCCATAAATGCATCGGAATAGCCCTCCACACTATGATCGGAGCGATGCCATCCTCGATCAGTTTCACGGGCAATGTGGTATCTCCGATAGATATCCATCCGATGTGTGTCGATTATTGGTTGCCCGACCTCGATCCGTAAATCGGCGTTTCGATTTAGGCATCTTGACTGGGACCGGTTGGGAAGAAACGATGGAATATGAATACGGGTGCTGCGACACTCTTCACAGTCATCGCATATTGGACGGTAAAGAAGCCTTCCAAACTTCCTCCACCCGGATTGGAGCAGCTGCTCATATTCGAGTGCACTCATTGACCGGACGACCACATGTTCCATGGTGCTGCGCTTTTCCGGCAGATACGGACATCGGCATGGATCAGTAACGGTGTGAGATGCGACAATCACGCCTCTATCCTACCCGCAGCACCGTTTCGCCTTGCGGCCAGAACCACAGGGACACGGGTCATTTCTACCAATAACCGGGTACGTGACTGCTTTTTGCCGACGAGCCCAGTCCATCACCAAGGATGGTGGCCGCTGCTGAGAAAGTAACTGGCACATAATCTTCATAGGCTCATCGATATGTTGAAAGAACATTTTGTAGCCAGCACAGAGGTAATTCAACCCAAATTCTCCACTGGATGTTCGTGTAAACCTGTGCTTTGGGCATTCGCCATGGCAGGCAAACCGGACATCACATTCGATGCACTGCGTTGGTAAGGAGTCCCGCTTTGCATTACCAAATGCCTGTTGGTTACTACTAGTGACCAGCTCTGCAAGCGGAGTTTGGTTGATGTTTCCAAGGCGGTATTCTGGATAGACGTAGTGGTCGCAGGAATACACATCCCCGTTGTGCTCCATTGCGAGGGCCTTCCCGCATGTCTCGGAAAACACACACAATGCCCCGGGAGCTCCATACCAGTTGCCAAGAGCAACATCGAAATGCTGCACAAACACTTTTCCAACATCTGTACGAACCCATTCATCGAAAACGGTACATAAAAACCGTCCATAATCGATACTCCGTACGGACCATTCCGTGACAGGAGAAGCGTCCTCGTCTTCGGAAACCATTGGTTTGGCTAGGTGCAGCTGTATCAATCCGTCGACCGTACGTGAAACATCCGGGATATTGCGTTCAACGAGCGGGATGAACTGAATGAAGCCTGACCCGATTTCCTTAAGGAATTTATAGACCCGTTCGGGTTGCTGACTATTCTTTCGATTGACAACTGTCAATGTGTTGAAGTCAACGTTGTGTTTCCGTAGGACTGAGATTCCCTGCATGACGCGGTCAAATGTTGGGCGTTGTTGTTTGTCGACACGATAGGTGTCATGAAGGTCTGCCGGACCATCGATACTGATACCAACAAGAAACTGATTCTGAGCAAGAAAACGTCCCCATGCATCATCAAGCAGGGTTCCATTTGTCTGGAAAGCATTTTGAATTTGCTTGCCATTAGCGTACTTTTCCTGCAGGCGAACAACATTTTCAAAGTAGGCAACACCAAGAAGTGTCGGCTCTCCACCCTGCCAAGCAAACTGCACTTCGTTGCCGGGTTGCGCTTCGATGTACTGCCGGATGTACAGCTCGAGGGTCTCGGGTGACATCGCCCAGCTTGGATGCACTTTACGATCCGCAGTGTAATAGTTTTCCTTCTCAAGATAAAAGCAATAGCGACAATCCAGGTTGCAAATAGGTCCGATAGGCTTTGTCATGATGTGGAAGCCTGTGTGCAACATTTGGACGGACATGCTACGCCTTATACTTGCCTCGTTACGGTATTGCAAGTGGAACAAGTCACGCGACGAATGCGGTATTGTTGAAAGTATGCAGCAGTTTGAACCCCTTACGAAAGAAAAGCTCGTTTCATCGCGCCCGGTCACTAAAGATAACCAATCCGTAGAAACGCAGCAGCAGGTTCAGCGAGCGCGAGCGAGCAGCAGTTTAAGTTCCTCGGATCCAAAGGCACGGCTGCGTACGGTCCAGCTAATCGTCCAACCAGTGATCGCCTGGGTTTGTTTGTTGGCCACGGCAAAAGCTACCGGCCAGTTCGAATTTGACTATCGCTATCCCGCTCAGGCTCAGATTTTACTGACTGTTGTTCCGCAGCTCATTTTGCTGTTTGTTGGGCTTCGTGTTCGTAATCCGCGGTTAGCGTTTATCGCTGGACTTATCTTTTCCGTCATCACCGGATTGATTTCGCTTACATTGGCTAATGGGTCTCTGGGTCTTGCGTCAGCCCTCATGATGCCTTTTGTTGCCGCGGGATCGGCTGCAATGGCAAAACGGACCGACATCCAGAAACGGTATATCCCGGCGATGCTTGCCTGGCTTGCTGCGATAACCGGGTTTATAGCTGTCTCGTCCGGGGTTCGAAATGTTTCGCCTGGCGTTGCTGTTGCGGAAACGCCAATGACTGCTTCTGCGCCTCTGAGTGCGATGCCAACGAACTTCCGTAGCGAAAACACTGGGACCTTGACGATTGGTAGTGATAACTACACGCACAAAATGGTTGTGGAAAGCCTTTCCGCAGGCAATGCAGTCTTTCCGGCGGAGCGTGCATTTGAAAGAGGAATGACGCTCAAGAGCCCTGATGGAACCACGCAGGTGAATATTGACTCCGATGGCATTCTTCAATGGAAGCACGGAAACCAACTCGTTGATATCGTGGACACGTCTGAAGTACCCATTTCCGCGGTGTCAATGAACGCTGATGGCAACATGCTGGTCTTCAAGCAAGCCGGGTTGTACATGGTATTCACACCAAGTAAGGGTGCCCGGGGGCTGGAAGAAGTCCTCAACCAGTTTAGTGGAGAACAGTTCCAAGGAGACTCTCAGTTGGGAATGATTCTTCCAGAAGACATCAGGAGTGCTACATGGCGACCAGACGGCAAGCAGCTGAGTGGCAGACTCTCCAGTGGAACATTCGGTGATGCAAAGTACGAATTTGATGTGGAGAAGAAGTAATGGCTATTACAGTTTTACATGCACCTGACATTATGTGTGGCGGATGTGCGGCAAGCATTCAGAAGGCCTTCGCAGATGTCGATGGTATTGGAGGGGTTGACGTGGATATTGCATCCAAGCAGGTAACAGTAACCCATGATGACAGTTTGGTAACCGTGGATCACATCGTGATTCGCCTTGACCACGCCGGGTTTACGGCATCCCCTGTTGAATAAAGTCTTTACGGCTTGATAAATGTAATCAGACCAGCCCGAATCCAGGCTGGTCTGTTTCATTTTTGTGTTGGCCTAACGCCTAACTAGCGATGTGCCTTGATATACAACAATGCGCTACGGAAGATGGTGAGTTCACCCATTTCCTTTGTGTCAACCGCCATCGCATGGTCATCAAACCACTTGAGATTACCTTCAAACGTCTGTCCATTGACGAGATAATAGGTCGCGACTGTCTTTTCATCACGAAGGCGAATAAACTCAGCTGCACTAATTTGAACGTGAAACTGGCGATCACGTCGAGGTCCCAAATCCATATCTGTTTTCCTTTATTTGGCCGCGGCGACAATCGCAGCGAAATCCCCAGCCTTTAGGCTCGCTCCACCTATCAGGCCACCATCGATATTTGGCATCCCCAAGAGCTCTGCCGCATTGTCAGGCTTCATGGATCCACCATATTGGATACGAACTGCTGCTGCCGCAACATCACCAGCAATCGCCGCTACCGCCGCACGAACCACACCACAAACGCGGTCTGCTTCCGTGGCATCACAGGTCTTTCCCGTACCGATTGCCCATACTGGCTCGTAGGCAAGCACAAGACCGGCTACTGCATCGGAGTCGATACCCGCCAATGCACCACGTACCTGAGTGTCTATGACGGAATCTGTAATGCCTTGTTCACGTTCGGCAAGCGTTTCCCCTATGCAAACGATTGGAACCAGCCCCTGTGCGAGGACAGCTTTCGTCTTTCGGTTGACAGTCTCATCAGACTCCCCAAAGTGTGCAAGTACGACATCGGTGAAATCGGGTTCCGCCACACCATAGCGTCCCCGGGTTTCTGAGTGACCGAGGATAACGTACTGTACGCCAACAGCCTTTAGCATCCCAGGAGAAACCTGACCAGTATAGGCCCCGCTCTCTTTCCAAAACGCATCCTGAGCGCCAACAGCAACCGAAGAATCATCTGTGGTTGATACAACGGTTGAAAGCACGGTATACGGAACGCACAGAACGACATCAGCGTGCGTGGTTCCAGCCACAGCGGCGACAACCTCGGCTCCAAGTGCAGCAGCTTCATCCGGTGTGCCTTTGTTGAGCTTCCAGTTACCAGCAAGTATTGGTCTACGTGACATGGAAAGTGTCTCCCTTATTCCTTGTTATCCAGTGCAGCAAGTCCAGGTAGGACACGGCCTTCGAGAAACTCAAGGCTTGCTCCCCCACCGGTAGAGATATGACTCATGCGATCTGCATAGCCAAGCTGTTCGACAGCAGCAGCAGAATCACCGCCACCTACGATTGTGATAGCCCCGGCCGCCGTCGCATCCGCCATTGCATCCGCAATAGCCTTTGTCCCCTTGGCAAAGTTTGGCATTTCAAACACGCCCATCGGACCATTCCACACAACGGTCTTTGCGGCACGGATGACAGAGGCAAACTTGTCAATGGTTTCCGGCCCGATATCGAGACCTTCCTGGTCGGCAGGCATCGCGGTATTTGGCACGATGGTGCTTGGCGCATCATTGCTGAAAGCTCCAGCGACCACGCAGTCGACCGGCAAAACAAGCTTTTCGTTACCCAGTAGACCGGAGCAGTATTCAAGCGAATCACTGTCAAGCAAAGACTTGCCAATCTCGCGACCAGCAGCTTTGTTGAATGTGTACGACATACCGCCGCCAACAATCAATGCGTCAACCTTTGGCAAAAGTGCATCGATGACCTTAATCTTATCCTTGACTTTCGCTCCGCCTAGAATCGCAACAAATGGCCGTGCCGGGGTCGTCAGTGCACCACCCAGGTAGGCAATTTCTTTGTCCATCAGCAATCCGGCAACACACGGCTTGCCATGGGAACGCAGTACGGTTGCAACGCCTTCGGTGGATGCATGGGCACGGTGTGCGGCACCAAAGGCATCGTTGACATAGACATCTGCAAGTGTTGCTAGCTGGGCTGAGAGTTCAGCATCATTAGCTTCCTCAGCAGCGGTAAAACGGGTGTTTTCCAAAAGGGAGATGTAGTCAGCGGATGGTACTACGGTTGCAATTCCGAGAGGGTCTTCCTCTGTCGAAGTAGCAAGGTGGACATCCAGACCAATCAACTCACCAAGACGCGCTGCAACTGGCGCCAACGAATACTTGGTTGCAATTTTGCCTTTCGGGCGTCCAAGGTGGCTCATCACAACCAGCTGCGCACCGCCTTCATGGAGTGCCTTCAGCGTCGGAACAGCCGCTGCAATACGACGGTCATCTGTGATCGTGCCGTCGTCTTCCTGCGGCACATTAAAGTCAACGCGTACGAGAACGCGCTTACCCTGAACATCGATATCTCGGATGGTTTGCTTACTCATGTCGGCGCATTATACCGACCGTTCAATACCATCGTCGTTAGCATCCTGTTTACGAATCATAACTACCTGAAACTCACGTCCAACCCGCTCGGGGAATCCAACTGTGGCAAGTTTGATGTCGATATCAAACCAGGGACTGAATAAGGACATCATTTCGGCTTCAGATGTTTGGAACGGAGGTCCGACCGTGATGTCGTCTGTATCGCGGGGCATCCAATAAAAGGCGCCAAGCAGCTTACCGCCGGGGCGTAGCAACGTCGCTGATGCCGAGGCATATTCGCCCCGCATCGCTACGGGAATTGCACAAAAGCAAGTATGTTCGATGATGACATCTGCAACTGATGGATGTTCAGCTGCGAATGCCGCATAGTCACTCAAAACCGGAACGACGGACGGATTGCCTTCAAAGCGCTTGGTAACTGCGGCAATGGCTTCCGGTGCAATGTCAATGCACGTGACAGACCTTGGGTTCGTCTCCAGAACTGCCACGACATCGTTTCCAGTCCCGCAACCTGGGACCACTACGTTCGCACTTATTGGCACTTCTGAGATAAGTGCACAGATCAATGGGCTTGGTGCACCTTTATCCCAAGGCGTGTTGCCCTCAAGGTAAGCTTGATTCCAGTCCATTTGGCCCTCCGCACAAAAAAGCCCCCTCTTCCCGATAAGGGTTGAGGGGGCGCTTTACGCCAGACTAGAAGCCCTTGTCAGCGAGGAACTTCAGGAGATCCGCAATACGGTTAGAGTAGCCCCACTCGTTGTCATACCAGCTGACAACCTTGACGTGCTTGCCAAGGGTGATGGTATCGATGGCGCTGAAAATCGAGCTATGCTCATCACCACGGAGATCCGTGGAAACGAGAGGCTCTTCTGTGTAGCGCAGGATTCCCTTGAGAGGACCTTCTGCAGCGGCCTTCATCGCTGCGTTGATTTGCTCTGCGGATGCTTCATTTTCAAGCATTGCTGTAAAGTCAACCACGGAAACCGTAGGAGTTGGGACGCGGAATGCCATTCCAGTGAACTTGCCCTTGAGGGCAGGAATCACGAGTCCGACAGCACGAGCAGCTCCTGTTGCCGCAGGAACGATGTTCATTGCCGCTGCACGAGCATCACGCAGGTCTTTTGTCGCAGTGTCGACGGTGCGCTGTGAATTTGTATATGCGTGGACGGTCGTCAGGAGGCCGCTTTCGATACCCCAGTTCTCAAAAAGAACCTTTGCAACTGGTGCGAGACCATTTGTTGTACAGCTGGCGTTTGAGATGACATGGTGCGTTGCCGGATCATACACATCGTCGTTAACTCCAAGGACAATGGTAAGGTCTTCGTTCTTGGCAGGTGCTGAGATAACGACCTTCTTGACGGAGTCACGGCGGTGTGCAACAGCCTTGGTCGCATCGGTGAAGAAGCCGGTGGATTCAACCACGATATCGACATCCTCCGAACCCCAAGGAATCGCAGCTGGATCCTTTTCAGCAAAGACTCGGATTTTCTTGCCATTTACGACGAGATCGTTGCCATCTGCTTCCACAGTTCCATCGAATGGACCGTAGTTTGAGTCGTACTTCAACAAATGTGCATTGGTTGCAGCATCCGTGAGGTCATTGAGTGCGACAACCTGGACATCGCCATCGAGACCATACTTGTTAACAATTGCCCTAAAGCTAAGGCGGCCAATCCGCCCAAAACCGTTGATACCAACACGTACCGGCATTGTAAATTCCTATTCCTTAGTTGATCAGGCGCCTCCAGGACAACATCGGCCAGGCCGCTACCGAAGGAAAGATTATCCTGATTTGATGCCATCATGCAAACACCCGGCGGTAATCCACCGGGTGATGATGCTAAACGGACCTTATCTGTTTAGATTTTGCGTCCTGTGCAGTAACCTTTTGCATAGCCTATGCACTGACCAACAGCTTCCACGGGACCCCGACCATTGATTTCATATTCAACGGAAAAGTGACCAGTGAATTTCTGCTTTGCAAACTCATCGAGGATGCCCGGCATATCTGCAACACCATTTCCATAAGGCACATCAGTGGCACCAGGACCAAACTTGTTTAGATCTTTCAAGTGACTTCCGAGAATCCGTCCCTTGAGGATTCGCATCGCATCCACAGGTTTGATACCGCTCCGAATCCAGTGACCAGTGTCTGCGCAAGCGCCAAGAAGCGGGCTACGATCCCTAACGAGGGAGAGGACGTACTTTGGATCCCAGTACTTGTAGTTTGGGTTGGATGGACTTCCCGGGTGGTTGTGAATCGCAATCTTGATGTTGTATTCAACGGCGAGCTTTTCAATCAGATCCATCGCTGTCGCGTCTGGTTCCGTTGTAATTGTTTCGGCTCCGAGTGCCTTTACAAATTCAAAGAGTTTACGGTTATCCGCTTCATTCTTGCCGAGACCAGCAACTCCGAAGGCGACCGGGCGGACACCATTTGCAGAGCATGCATCCTGAACTGCCTTAATGACACTCTTTGGGGAGTTTTGGTCAAAAGATCCCTGAAGACTACCTCCGAGGCGTTGCCCCGGGTAGAACTCGATGACCTTAGCACCACTCTTGGCGCAGAGTTCAATCGCTTCAAAGACCGGAAATTGATTGAAGGTATAGGCCTGACAGCCCATTTTATCCATAATCGAAGGCATATAGTGTTCCTGTAGAGGATGCTATCCACAGCCGATCGCCCGTCAGTATCGGCGCAACATCCAGATTTCCAACGCGGGCTCGCCACAACGTCCTGCCACTGCGCAGGTCTAGACCTAGTACTTCTGCCAGTATGCCAGCGTCTGTGTCCTGCACAAATACTACGGCACAACCATGCTTTACGTCACCTATCGGTGGGAACATCACCCTGCCAATACCTGTTCGGACCCATAACAAACGACCGGATTCACGGTTGATGCAGACTACATCGCCCTGCTGTGACGCAAGGACAAGTTGTACCCCCGCGGTTGCTATTCCCGTCCAGCTTGCACTGCCAGTAACATCGACTCCAATATTCCACCGTCGCTTTCCTGTGGCAGCATCAAGACACGTTATTCCGCCTCCCGTAGCTGCTGCAATCACGAGTCCCGCCGTTACGGTTGGAGTGATACAACCCCGCTCACCGATCTCGGCTGACCAGTTCACAAGCCCTGATGCAGCATCCAATCGATAAAGTGTGGAATCTCCCGGCACATAGACTCCTCTCCCCACGCTAATTGCCGGCTGAAATCCATATGTGCCTCCGGGAGGGATAAATCGCCACTTCGGTGCTAACTTTAGGGATAAGGCGACTACAGCTCCTGAATCAAGGTTGATAAGCCACCCCTCAGATGTCGGTGCCGGTTGCCCAACCGGTATCCCCCCAAGGTCCGGAGATAGATTTCGGACTCTTCCGGTAGCAGTTTCCAATTCACTGACCTTGCCAGCTGCCTGTGCAACCAATAACGTTGATTGTCCGATGTGTAATCCATTGACATCAGATGGTGTCGAAAACTGCAGAGGCTTTACTTTTGGATCACGAATAACGTTTAGAGCAGATCCTCCTGCAATGACGGCAAACGCGGACTTTGCAGCCAGTGCGGTAACAGTAATGCCTGTGCGGACCCGATAGGTGACCCCGGGAATCTGCAGAGCTTTCGGATGTGATTCCGGGGCGGTAACGCCTGGCGGCGCCTGTTTCTCAACTCGGATCCACTTCCCCTGTTGATCCCGCCTCCACTTTGTTTCTGGCCTCACCTGCATGGCATCTATCTATCACGAAGTTACGGGATTCATCCGCCATTGCTTAAAGGAATGTAACCACCTATCGGTGTATATAGTGACCGTGTCCATGATTCCTATCGATGGACGCACGTTCGGAGGTTTAATTTGAATAAGCGTAAATCCCCGGCAGCCTTCACTTTGATTGAACTGTTGGTAGTAATTGCCATCATTGCGATATTGGCCGCCATCCTTTTCCCAGTGTTTGCCCGGGCAAGAGAGCAAGCCCGAAAAACAACCTGTCTCAGCAACCTGAAACAGATTGGTCTTGGAACGCTGATGTACGTTCAGGACTACGACGAAGTCTTCCCATGGTTGATGCAGGATGGGCGCAACAATAACGATGCAACCGGTCTTTCCCAAGGTATGTCGGCAGGTCCTCCAAACTTGAACGGTATCCGTGGGTTGTTTATCGAGGCCGCACTCCAGCCATACGTTAAGAACTACGGTGTATTTGCATGCCCAACGCTTCAGGCTGACAAGGTAGTAACGGATGCGGCTGGCCCATTGAATTCCTTTGGCTCTTACGGCTACGCCTACGGTGGAATCGGAGCTTCCGTTTCTCCTCGTATGACCCCTCTCGAGCTCTTTGTGCGCTTATTGGGTCCACTGCTTGGTGCGCCATATAACACAGGCAACCCACAGGATTACTACCTTGCGGGGCAATCTTCTGCAGCAGTAGGACGCCCAACCGAATCAATCATTGCATTCTGCAACTCCTATGGTGCACACCAAGGAGTCACCGACTCTGCTGTGGTTCCACGTGCATTCGGTGGAACTGGTCAAGAGGCTCTAGGCGCAACTCTGGCGGTTCATGCAGATGGCCATGCCAAGTTCAAGCAAGGCAAATTCCTTGAGCTGGTGCGCTTTGTCATGGCACCAATGAATCAATAGGTGAGACTATGAAGCAGGAAGTCAACCCCATCGTCGTAATTGCAATCATTGCAGCGGTGGTGATTGGAGCCGGGATTTTCTTCTGGCGCGGCTCTGCAGGGCGTAGTCCTGCACAAGGCCGAATGAAGTCGGATTTAGACACATCCATGATGGAAAAAAATCCAGCTGAGTTCCAGAAGGAGCTAAACGCTTTGATTGAGCGTGATAAGGCATCCCGCGGCGGAAAGTAATAGCCCACCCCCTACCGCTGACGCGGTAGGGGGTGTTTTTTTTTGACTTTTGAGATGCGCCTTAGTTCAACAACATTCCGAACGTATGGATACGAACGTCCGTCTTGATGCCAACACCATTAATGACCTGTACCGGAGCCGGGAGCCATCCGGACTTTCTAACGCCTGCAGCTTCAGGTAAGCCATCAAGAATATAGTGCACCTGCAATGGCATCTGTGCCGCTCCTAGCTTCCTAAGATAAACACGGCTCTTCGTTGGCGCAATGATGCGACAAAAATCTCCATCATTGACATCCACACCATTCACAGTTACCGAGAGTTTCCCTGGATTCGACAAGTAGACCTCACGGCAGCCGTCAGGCACGACCAAGGTCCAAACATCGTCCTTACGTACAACATCCCCGATATCAGCCTGGTAAACGGGATCAGTGTTTGTCGCCAAAACCTGCCATCCCCAGTCCGGAACAAAAGCACGTCCATCTTGACGGGTCGGTTTCAAAGCAAGCTTGCCACCGTCAAAACCACCAGCCTCTGCTTCAGTGGATAGCCATGCTGCCTTGCCAGTGTCAGCATCCGCCCAATACGCGAGTCCGGATGTTTGTTCTCCAGATGGCAGCACGTTCGGAAAGGCAAATAGTGCAACTAGACAAGCGACCGCCCCCAGACCTGCAATGCCCTCAAACATGCCACGGCAAGCCCGGGCAAGTGGCGCAAGTGTCGCGGCAAGCAATACAGTTATGATACTCAGCTCGGGCAAGAGTTTCGGTCCCATCAGAAGGAACAGTCCCACGACTAATGACATCCAGACAACCGGTACCAGGCAGCTGAACACCCCGGCAAGAATCGGTATGCGCCAGAGGAGAACCGCCAAGACGAGCGTCATAAGCGGAATGACAGCAATGTATACAGCGCCCGGCATAAATACTGCAGACGCCACACAGAGAGCCAGCCAATAAAATGCAACTCCAAGTGTTCCTGCTCTGCCAACCGGCGACGTTGAAAGCCAGCGAAATCCAGCAAGGGACAGTGAGAACACCGTCAGGATGGCTCCGGCAGCAATCCACATTCCCGAATACGGCATGCCCCACGGTGCTTTCGATTCTGATGGCAATAAGTACGGTACGACGATGCGGCTGCCGAAAAACATTACGGCTGCAAATACAGGAACAGCGATTGCACTGACAAGCCATCCACGAAGTTTAAGAGGATCCCCAATGCAAAGGAGTGTGGCGAGGACAAACAAAACCGCACAAACACCAACAACAGGCCAGACATATGACTGTGGGACGACAACCATCGCTCGCCCAGCGACATCAAAGTAAACGGCATCTCCATTTGTGACATCGAGCGCTTCGCTCAGCGGAGAATTTCCAAGGCGTTGCAAAAGTGGCAGCAGGTAGGCTCCGTAGTGTTGCATGCTCGATTGACTGAGGTTTGCAGGCGTGTCACGGGCAGTGTGATAACTCTGCCAGCTTGCCACCATCGCCAGGTTCAGAAAATTCCATCCGGCCGCCTTGGCAACCGTCATGTCAGTGTCATTTGGTAGAAGCTTGTACAAGTTGTACATCAGGGATGATGCGGCAGGATATGGCGTGGACTGACTAAGATGCTCAACCAGCCGACGGTTGTTTGCACCTGTTTCGAACATAAACACGGGTCCACTGCTACCGCGCGCCTCGAGGTTGATGATCACACCTTTGCCGATTTTCCTGGCTTCATCGGATGCAAACCAAGCTTTGGCTCCAAGAAGTCCAAGCTCCTCGGCATCAGTGATGACTACGTAGACATCGTTGATGAGTCTCTGTGCGCCAAGTGCTCTGAGTGCTTCAAGGATCGCCGCGACGCCAGCAGCATCATCCCCCGCTCCCGGTCCCGTCGGAACCGAGTCGTAGTGGGCCATCAAGACAAGCGGTGGGCCAGGCTTTGCGGCGACTCCTTTACGAAAGCCCACGATATTCACGACATTCGCAATTGTGGTCCCACGCTTTGACTTGGATGTCGCGACAGCTACCTGCTCATGGACATCAAGTTTGAGAGCGCGTAGCTGCTCCACAATATACCCGCGGACACGGGCATGCTCCGCTGTTCCTGGCGGATGCGGGGCTTTTGCCAGCATCTCAATATGCTTTTGCGCGCGTCCCGCACTGTAAAGCTCTGTCGATGCGGTTGATGAAAGCGGGGGTGGTCCCCAGAAGACCGTAAGACCCGCGGCGATAGCCCCCACCCCAAAGATGAGGCACATCAGGAACGCAACCAACGGGGGTGGCAATACACCGTTTGCGGATTTACCTTTATTCGGGTTTACAGCGCGCCGCGGCTCGTCCCCAGTTACTTTTCGCTTTGCCATCAGATCACTATTCCCGCAAAACATCGTCGTTGACTCGATGTCCTACCAAAAAATCGTCTGACATCTTCCTCGAATATACCAAGGACAGTCAAACATTGATCAAACTATAGATAATTAGCACCAACTGTACGTCAGAAAACGACTCTGAAAGCCATCTGGGTTCGAACAACGCTAGAATTAGTTATGCCTGTTGTCGTGACATTGTTACCAAGTCCTCCCGCACCGATTGTCTCTGTGGTTGAAGATGCCATCTGTAAGGCTTCCTTGCAGTGGCGGGTGCCTAAGGATCTGGTCTCTGCAATGCTTGCAGCGAATGCGGATGAGGCGTCTGACAGCAGACTAAGTCCAACGGCAGATGAATATGCCAGGAGACTGGCAATCGCATGGAATCGGTCACCAATTATTGGTAATGGCAATCTGGAGGATGGCGTCGGCATTTTTGAAAGCTGGTACTTTGCTCTTGGTCGGGCAGGAACAGGCAAGGACGGGCAGAAGGCGAACCAGTATGCAGAGACTGTGCTTGATAAACTTGCGAGCGGCAAACATCCTTTGGGGACACGTATCCGCGTAACCCGCCCCCGGCCAGACCAGCTATCGTGGGGACGCAATGTCTTCGGTCCACCGGCGCCATGGCACTTCACCGGTATAACGCCGCGAAGTCCGGGCAAACCTATCGTTGATATATCCATGCCAGGGATGCAGCAGGTTTGGGATGCTCCTGATGGATTTGATGGCAGTGGCTCGTGTGGTCCGGTTTCGTTTCTAATGCTACTTGCCGGATTGGGAAAAATCGTCGGGCAACCAATCGGGGTGAGCGACAGTTATCCCCACATCAGTGAGTATGGGGGCTTGCTCAAATTGGTCGATGACACCATCACCGAACCGTCCCTCGGCACAGTGCATTACAAAATGCTTCGGTTTATCAGAGACTACTTTCCGACCGCGAGCATGGTTTATGGTTCGAAGGTGTCTAAGCATCGTGTTGTCGCTGAGCTCAGTGCCGGTCGTCCTGTAATAATCGGTACAAGAGTGACCGGTGCGGGTCACCTCATGGTCGTTCGCGGCCATACCGAAGACGGCCGTATCATCGTCAATGACCCGGCTGGCGATCAGACGCGTGCTGCCCGGGTTGGCCGTCCCGATGGTAGCTACAGCCCAACAGGAAACCGGTATTGGAACGGCGGTGGTGCGGCTGCTCAATATGATTGGGAGACATTGGAGGTTCGTTGGGTTCTGTTTATTGGCCCACGGGTACCGGATGCGGATGAACCAGAAGATATACCCTGATTATCGGCCTTTTTCCTTGACAACAGATGGCTGGAGCGATATCTTCAGGGGGCGGATTTTAGTCCGCAACCACCGGCCCAGGTGGCGGAATTGGCAGACGCGCACGTTTGAGGGGCGTGTCCCGTAAGGGGTAAGGGTTCAAGTCCCTTCTTGGGCACTTGCAGGAGTCACATTGGTGACTCCTGTTTGTTTTTAACCACTTGATATAGACGAAAAAAACTCCGGGCAAACTCGCACCCGGAGCTTTATCAAGCGGGCTTGCGGGCTTCTCTAGCGCCCAGCAACCATCGGAGCAATCAATAAGCTAACAACACTCATTACCTTGATCAGAATCGCCACGGCAGGTCCGGATGTGTCTTTGAACGGATCTCCAATAGTGTCTCCGACAACGGCGGCCTTGTGGGCATCCCCACCCTTCAGCTCACCCGACAGACCATCCTGTTCAATGTGCTTTTTAGCGTTATCCCAAGCGCCACCGGCATTGGCCATAAAGAGAGACATCGTGGAGCCAACAGCAAGTGCCCCGGCGAGCATCCCTGCAAGCGCCTGCGGTCCCATGATGAAACCGACTGCGACGGGAGCAAAAACGGCGACAAGACCAGGTTGAATCATCTCAATCAGTGCTGCCCGTGTTGCGATATCGACGATACGTGCAGAATCTGGATCTGCCGTCCCCTCGCGCAAGCCAACGATTTCATCAAACTGTCTCTTGATCTCGAGGACAATCTTCTGCGCTGCATTTCCTACAGCGAGCATTGTGCTGGCTCCAACCCAGAATGGAAGAATGGAACCTATCAAGATACCGATGAGGATTCGTGCATCGGTAAGTTCCAAGTGTACATCGTGACCAACCGCTTCCTTAATCTCAAGGGAGAAAGCAGCAAACAGAGCCACGACTGTAAGGGTTGCGCTTCCGATAGCAAAACCTTTTCCGATTGCTGCCGTTGTGTTCCCGACAGAGTCCAGTTCATCGGTGATGGCACGGACATCCTTGCCAAGTCCCGACATTTCTGCGATGCCACCGGCATTATCTGAAATTGGCCCATAGGCATCAACAGTCATAACAATTGCTGTCGCGGCCAGCATCCCAACAGCTGCCATCGCAATGCCATACAGACCAAGAGCATGGTTACTCACATAGGCTGTACCACAGACGATAACCATTGGAATCGCAACGCTTTGCTTGCCAACTGCAAGACCTTGGATGACATTGGTTGCCGCACCCGTGATTGATGCTTGCGCAACGGAGCGAATCGGGCTGTGAGCTGTGTAATATTCAGTAATAAGCCCAATCAGTGCACCACCGATGGCACCTGCACCCAGACAGAGCGTAACGGCTTGTGTCGCTCCAAGCAAACCAACAACGCCGGCAGTAACGACTACCAGAACGAGTGGGGGCACGATTAGGCAGCTTCGCAGCACGGTTGCAGGTTTCATGTTGCGGAGGGCGCGTGCAACAAAGATGGACAGAATGGAAATAACAAGTCCGAGGGCAGAAAGTACAAGTGGTAACGCACCACCGATTGCTTTGGCCGTTTCGAAAGATGTTCCTACTGGTACCAGCTTTGCCAGTGCTTCGGGCGAATCGGATGTCATCGCGATCGCTGTTGCTGCTACGATTGCCGCAACCATAGACTCGTAGATGTCAGCACCCATTCCGGCGACGTCGCCTACGTTGTCACCAACATTGTCTGCAATGACTCCAGGATTGCGGGGATCATCCTCAGGTATCCCCTCTACGACTTTACCCGCAATATCTGAGCCGACATCGGCAGCCTTTGTGTAGATACCTCCGCCAACACGGGCAAACAACGCAATCGAAGATGCGCCGACTGCAAATGCATGGAGTAAGGGTGCTTTGCCAGGAAAGACGGCTGCAATCGTGCTAAGACCAAGAAGTCCCAGCGCGGCTACAGAGAGTCCCATGACAGCGCCGCCATCAAGGGCAACTAGCAATGCGTGAGGTTTTTTGCCAGTGCGTGCCGCCTGTGCAGTCCGCACGTTCGCAAGCGTTGCAGCCCGCATCCCGCAAAATCCAGCGAGGAGGGATAAGAGCGAGCCGGCCGCGAATGCACCCGCGGCTCCCCAGCCCATGAAGGATCCCATTAGAACAGAGACGACAACGATGTAGCCGGCAAGCACTTGGTATTCACGGCGAAGAAAGGCCATGGCTCCATCCTGAATGTAGCCGGCAATTCTATTCATCGCATCATTACCGGCGGGCTGGAGATTCACTCTAAGATAGAAGAATCCGGCAGCCAACAATCCGGCACCGCTGGCAACAAACGGGAGCTGATTCCACAAACCAAGACCATCCAACGACAAAGCGCTACCCCCTGCGGGACAAAGAATCCCGTGAACCCGACAGAATCAAATGGCAGCGCACAGTTCATCCATAGGAGGCCGGAAAAGGGTATTACCGGTCGAAAAGGCGCGTGCACGACGACGCTGGCGAGACGCGATGCATTTTAGCGTATAACTATGAATACTTATAACTAATTTGTGAAAAAACGTACAAAGTTAGCATTCAAACCGGCTATGAGTCTGAACCCCGGTAACGCAGACCACGTTCTGTTATCCCGCTGTTGTGCATTCAAGTCAGCACATAGAGAGGCAAACAGAATATATGTTGTGTCCACAGAAAGTTCGGCGAAGAGAGCGCGAAAAAAGAAATTTAGATGGAAACCATACGTTAGCCTACAGCAGATTGTGTAACCGTCGCAGCAGTGCCGCTGTCTCATCCCAACCCAGACAACCATCCGTTACGGACACACCGTAGCGCATATTGGGACTGATCGGTTGCTTCCCTGAGTAAAGGTTGCTTTCAATCATGATGCCACGAAGGGCTGACTCCCCTTCGAGGCGCTGCGTCACGACGCGTTCAGCGACAAACGGCTGCTGCAAAGGGTCATACCCTGAGTTTGCGTGGCTGGCATCAACGATCAATGCCTTAGGAAGTCCTACGCGATCAAGATCAGCGACAGCTCTCGCAACGCTGACACGATCAAAGTTGGGCTGGCTCTGGCGTCCGCCACGCAGAATAAGCGATGTGTCCTTGTTTCCATGCGTCTTTACAACGCAGGCCTGGCCATCGTCATCAAAGCCAATATACGAATGCGATGCCCCCGCCGAGATCATGGCATCCAATGCGACCTGCACTCCACCATCCGTGGCATTCTTAAAGCCAACCGGGAGCGGCAAACCGCTCGCCATCGCACGGTGCGGTTGGCTCTCGGTCGTCCGGGCCCCAATGGCGCCAAAGCTAACAAGATCAGTGTAGTAATCGTGGGTTGCCGTGTCTAAAAGTTCGGTGGCAACCGGCAGCCCCATATCGGTGATTTGAACGAGCAGCCGCCGTGCGAGACGAAGCCCTTCCGCCATGTCATAGGTGCCATCCATGCGTGGATCATTGATTAATCCCCGCCACCCCACCGTAGTACGCGGCTTTTCAAAGTAGGCTCGTGCTACGACGAGGAGTTTATCGGTCATCTCTGTCGAAAGCTCAGCAAGACGGGTCATGTACTCCAGCGCAGCACTGGTGTCATGGATGGAGCATGGTCCAACAATGATGAGCATGCGGTTGTCTAAATGCGACATCACACGGCGCACAGCATCCCGGCTATCGGAAACCGTCTGCAATCCATTAACAGATACAGGACTTTCCTGACGGAGAAGCTTTGGAGCAGGTAGTGGTATCCGCTCAGTCTGTTGCTGTGGTCGAACCGTGTCACTCATAAAACTGAAAGCCAATCCTGATGCCTGTATGACACCGAAAAAACAGAATCTATGTACTCAAATCAATACTTGAAAAAGGAACCAAAGTTTACCATTTGGAAACTTTGAACTATTATCGACCAATCTCTGGACCCGGCTGCTTGGGGACATCGTTTAACGATGGTGCTTTAATCGAAACAGGCGTCTCAAGGTCAGCTGGAATGTCTATTTTTTGAAGACGCTTCCTCAAATCTGTGGCGACATTGAAGACATCGAATTCATGTTTCACAGATGCGAGTCGAACAATAAGGTCATCCACATCAGCATCAGTCGTAGCATCTATGCGTTTAGACGTCTCGAGGTGGGCAACAGCTTGCAGAATCATCGGCTGATCTGACTGAGGCAATCCCGTTTCCAGTTTTTTAGCCATTGCACTTTCCAGCAACAGGAGTGCGGCATATTGATGGAGCAGGCCCTCGCGCCCTCGGGTAATCAGTTGAAGATTACGCATGTCCTCACGCAAGACGCGTCGATCCTGTTTTACCAGCTCAAGCTGCTTCTTCTGCCCCCGCATACCGCTTCCATAGGCAAACAAGACAATTACGCTGCCTCCGATGCCAATGATGATTCGTTTCCAAGCATCTTGTTTCATTTATATGCCCTACCCTTAGTCCCGGAGGAGCTCATCTTCGCTATCCTGTGATGAGTAGAAATACGGTGTTTGTGCTTCAAACTCAGCGGCGCACGTATCGACAATCTTATAGGAAGGCTTGATTCCCATACCCTTTCGCGCAAGAACGACATCATCAACCCGCACTCCGGCTAGCGCTGCGATGACCCGGTCGGGGAATCCCAGTTGCTTTGCTTCTGACAAACGCTGGACAAAGCCATCGTTGACTCCTGTCAGCCAGACCTCCATATCGACAAGATTCTTGATCTTCGTCAGGAACCACTCATCAATATGACTGGATGCATGTATTGCATCGATTGTGCGCCCGCGTCGCATTGCCTCCGCAATCGCAAAGATTCGCTCATCGGTGGCGACCGCAATCAGATGATCCAGATCCTGTTCAGTCCATGCGGC
This sequence comes from uncultured Armatimonadia bacterium, assembly GCA_964606305.1. GTDB lineage: Bacteria > Armatimonadota > Armatimonadia > Armatimonadales > Armatimonadaceae > CAIRTT01. The sequence goes on along the minus strand of CAZSGJ010000001.1, from coordinate 115,744 downwards.
AGCGTGGCGATACCCAAGCCCAAGAACGCCAATCTCAAGCGAGCGAAGAGCTTTCATGAGGCCGGATTCAAAGCTCCGGTCAAGGGCCATCACCTCGCCGGTGGCCTTCATTTGTGTCGTAATCCGTCGGTCTGCGCTCTTGAACTTATCAAATGGCCAGCGTGGAATCTTCACGACACAGTAGTCAAGGGCAGGCTCAAAACAAGCGAGTGTCCGCCCCGTCACTTTGTTTTCGATTTCATCGAGGTGTAACCCGATGGCAATCTTTGCAGCAACCCGGGCAATCGGATAGCCGGTTGCTTTACTTGCGAGAGCGGATGAACGCGAGACGCGGGGATTGACCTCGATGATGTAGTATCCATAGCTGTCAGGGTCAAGGGCAAGTTGAACATTACATCCGCCCTGAATTCCAAGTGCACGGATAATCTTGAGGCTGGCGGTCCGGAGCATTTGATACTCTTTATCGCTGAGCGTTTGGCTTGGCGCTACGACGATGGAATCTCCCGTATGTACTCCCATTGGGTCGAGATTTTCCATGTTACAAATTGTGATGCAGGTGTCGTTTGCATCCCGCATCACTTCGTACTCGACTTCTTTCCAACCGACGAGACAACGCTCAATCATTACCTGGCTTACAGGAGACAAGCGTAAACCGCGACCACCGATTTCACGTAATTCGGCAACGGTATGTGCGATTCCACCGCCGCTTCCGCCCAATGTGTAGGCAGGGCGGACGATCAGCGGCCACGGGAGATTATCCTGCTTGGAGAGGTCCTCAAGCGCGGCATCGGAATCAATAATCCACGACTCAGGAACAGGCTCGCCTATCTCACGCATCAGGGAACGAAATTGCTCGCGGTCCTCTGCTTTCTGAATCGTTGATAGTGGCGTTCCAAGGAGTTCCACATCGTACTTTTCCAGAATCCCCAGCTCACTCAGCTTACTCGCGAGGTTCAAGCCGGTCTGACCACCGAGCGTCGGGACCAGCCCTTGAGGGCGCTCCCGCGCGATGATTTGCTCAAGGAACTCCGGCGTCAACGGTTCGATGTAAACGCGGTCTGCCATTTCGACATCGGTCATAATGGTCGCCGGATTCGAGTTGACAAGGACGACAGAAATGCCTTCTTCACGGAGTGCCCGACAGGCCTGCGCTCCTGCGTAGTCGAACTCAGCAGCCTGTCCAATCACAATCGGACCAGACCCGATAACCATTACCTTTTTCAAATCTGCGCGTCGTGGCATACCTGCTACTCCCTATCAACCAACCATGTATCTTATGTCAAACATCGTCATGAGGTCATCCTCAACTGACGCAAAACCGCTCAAATCAGCCAACACTGGAACAAACGGATATCACTCAATCTTCTCTTTCATCGCATCCGGTACCCGGTAGAGGTCGATTGTGTAGCCGTGGTACATCAATGTAGAAACACGATTCTCATCCGTAACCAAGCCCGGGGCAAGCTTTGCCCACATCCGCTTTGGATACGGAGTTCGCCCGGTAAGCACATAGTCCATTCGAAGTGTGTTCACCGGATTCTGATCATTCGCAAGCCCCTTGAACACCGGGGGTAACCGAAGGTTGGACTCAAACCCAAGGTTAGGCGCCCAATCGCCGGCAACAACTGCATTTGGTCCGACTTGCGCTGTCAGCCACCTGGATGCCCGCAGGGTTTCATGCTGGCGTGTCAAAAACCAGGCTGTGTATTGTCCGAGGGAAGTCACTAAAAAGATTGCCGTAACCGTGGAAAGCGTCAGGTGTTTAGTAATCGTGTTACGGAATTTGAACGCGAATGCGATAACCGACGCAGCAGTAACAAGACCGAGCACCTCAGAGAAATTTTTCAGCGCGGGGATGTTATAGAGGGGAAGGAGTACATGATAACCGAATAGGACGATCAGGAAACATATTGCCCGTTGTAGCAAGGCGTTTTCCCGGATATCAGCCAAGGCAACGGCGAACCTATCTAGTAATACGCCACCGATAACGGCGGCGGAAACGTGAAAAACCAGAAAGTAGCGACTTGGCGCGTACCTGGAAACAAAAATAAAGAGGATGCCTGCAGCAAAACACACGATGTGCATCAGAAGGCGGTTGTGGGTTCCATCGCTCTCACCAGTTTTGGATCTGCCTCTCAGCATCAGTCTGTACAGTGACCAAAAAGTACCGACGAGAGCAAGGTTCAGAAACACGGTCGAACGCGTTTCCATACGCTGAAAAAATCCAAAATGATAGCCAATCAGTGCACGTCGGATCATCCACAGCAGCTGCATAAATGACCTGGGTTGTGACTGCATCGTTCTGTAGAAATTGTTCATCCGGGCAACTTCGGCCCCGTGAACCCCCAGCCAGAGAACGTAATACAGGCCAATGAACGCCACGGCACCGAGCAAGTACGGAGCGCTACCTTTTACGATAGAGCGGATATCCCGCCAGTTGACGATGATAAGTGCAATGATCGGGGCGGGTAGAAAGATCAGAAATGTCGTTTTGACTGCAAAAGCACCCGCGGCTATGAACCCGCTGAGAAATCTGCTCCACGTGCGGTCGAGGGTCCAAAAGAAATATGCGAGCGCGATTACGCATGTCCCGAGGGACTCCATGAGTCCAAGGCGGTTGTAAAGAATATAACTACTCTCGAGCCCGAGGAGCATCAGCGAATAAGCTGCGGCACGCTGTCCGAAGTCATTTCTTACACCGACATAGAGAAACCAGCAGGTTAGGAGTGAAGCAACAATGGAAATAAGACGTGCCTGAACCAGACCAACGCCAAATTTTGTGAACACAACAACTTGGATTACATGCAGCATAGGGGAAAGGTTGTAGTTGTTAAAGCCATCCTGCTCGGGACTACCAAACAACACCTGATTACGGGCATTGTGTGCGTAGAAACCTTCATCCGTCCATATGCCTGTCCCCCAATCAAGGTCCTTCCAGGCATCCGCACCGACATCCACAGTCCTGACCACAACGATGCCGAGAATCAACAAAGCGAGAGGCCACCAGTATAGTGACCTCATCCACTTGAGTGATTCCCGGAACGCGATCAACGGATTATCCCTTTGTCGCTTCCATACTCGACACAAACTGATCAAAGTAATGATTTGAATCGTGAGGCCCCGGGGATGCCTCAGGGTGGTACTGGATTGAAAAGACCGGGAGATGCCGATGTCGGAGGCCTTCAACTGTGCCATCATTGAGGTTCACTTGCGTTACTTCAACATCGGTTGATGGCAACGATTCAGGGTCTAGTGCATAACCATGGTTCTGGCTTGTAATAACGACTTTTCCGGTGAGGAGATCCTTTACCGGATGGTTAGCTCCCCGGTGTCCGAAAGGCAATTTGTAGGTATGTCCGCCAAGTGCGCATCCGAGGAGTTGGTTACCAAGACAGATACCCATTACCGGCTTGCCTGCATGAATAAGTGTCTTGACTGTATCGATGGCATATCCGAGCAAGGCAGGATCTCCGGGTCCTGGAGAAAGGAAATAGCCATCTGGGTTCAGAGCAATAAGATCAGTAGCGGGAGTGGATGCCGGGAAGACAGTCGTACGAACGCCTCTCGATGCCAGCGACCTCAGGATGTTGAACTTAATCCCACAGTCCAGGACAGCTACATGGAACCGAGCATCGGCTTCTGATGGCCCCCA
>CAZSGJ010000001.1:89133-111992 GCA_964606305.1 uncultured Armatimonadia bacterium | reverse complement strand
GCGACGCCATAGTTTCCAATCAACGGATATGTCATCGTCAGGAGCTGCCCCGCATACGATGGGTCGGTTAGAGCTTCCTGGTAACCTGTCATCCCTGTGTTGAACACAACCTCACCGGATGTCGTGCCTGCAGCGCCAAAATGTTGGCCTTTGAATACGCTCCCATCAGAGAGTACAAGAACTGCCTCAGCCATGAACAACCTCCCCGCCAACAATCGTCATCACAGCTCGCCCGGTGAGCTCAACTCCATCAAACGGAGTATTACGCCCCTTCGAAACGAACTTGGTAGCATCCACAGTCCAAGTAACATTTGGATCAATCACAGTGACATCCGCTGGCTTCCCAGGCGTCAATGTCCCTGCATCCACACCAATAATCTTTGCCGGCTGAGTTGACATCGCATCGATGAAGCGTGTCCAGGTCACCTTTCCAGTCTTGATGAGATGGGTCACACCAAGGGCGAGGCTGGTTTCCAAGCCAACAATGCCAAACGGAGCCAAAGCAAACTCCTGCGCTTTTTCGTAGCCGGCATGTGGCGCGTGGTCCGTAGCAATGGCATCCATAATGCCATTTGCAACTGCATCGGCCATGGCTTCACAGTCATCCTGTGTCCGTAACGGCGGGTTCATCTTGGCATGCGTGTTGTAGCCATTGACGGCTTCATCAGTGATGCACCAGTAATGCGGTCCTGTTTCGGCCGTGAGTGGTGCACCCTTTTGTTTGAAGTGCTGAACCAGCTCTGCTTCTCCGCGGGTCGATACATGAAGGATATGCGTCTTTGCCCCTGTGAGCATCGCTAGGAGTCCAGCACGGGCAACATCTAATTCATACGCCTCGCGTGGTAGCCCTTTCAGCCCAAGGTCTGTCGATACCAGCCCCTCGTTCATCACGCCGCCTTCGGACAGTGTCGTGTTTTCACAGTGGAGAAGAACCGGGAGGTCTACCATGGCGGCATATTCCATCGCCCTTCGAAGGAACAATGGATCCTGAACCTGATAGGCGTCATCCGAGACAGCAACCGCACCGGCTGCCTTAAGGTCTGCCATTTCAGTAAGTTCGTGGTTCTTCATCCCTTTGGACAGCGCTGCGATAACCCAGAGACGTGCCTTGCTTACCTCTTTTGCGCGGGTTACCAGGTCTCTGACGATAGGTGATGAATCAATCACAGGGGCTGTGTTCGGCATGCACGCTACCCCGGTGAAACCACCCGCGGCGGCAGCTCCAAGTCCGCTGTAGAGGTCCTCTTTGTATTCCTGACCCGGTTCGCGCAGGTGAACATGGATATCAATCAATCCGGGGGCAACGACAAGTCCCGTGCAGTCCCGGACATCGGCATGCGTAGGAACTTCCAGCTGTTGTCCAACTGCCTTGATGATTCCATCTTCGATCAGAACATCATGGATGCCATCGATTTGATTTGCGGGATCGACAACGTGTCCGCCTTGCAAGAGTATGGTTTTCATGTTTTTCATGCGTTTCTCTTATCCCTCTAAGCCATTTGCGCCAAGCAGCAGATAAAGAGCCGCCATTCGCACGGCTACTCCGGATGTAACTTGCTGACAGACAACACTTTGGTGTCCATCAGGGAGATCACCCCCGATTTCAAGACCGCGGTTCATGGGTCCAGGGTGCATTACGATCGCATCCTTCTTGGCATAGCGTAACGTCGCTTCGTTGATCCCAAACGTCATGTGGTATTCGCGCGCTGTCGGGAACAGTGCTTTGTTCATCCGCTCGAGCTGGAGACGCAGAACCATCACGACATCCGCCCCGTGCAGTCCACTCTCCAGCGAGTTGTGGACTGTAACTGGAAGTTGGTGGATATCACGCGGCATCAGAGTGTTCGGTCCGACAAGGTGAACAGCGGCTCCGAGCGTAGAAAGACCCCAGATATTCGAACGCGCTACCCTTGAATGCGCGACATCCCCGACGATTGCGACCTTTAGCCCATCAAGACTGCCTTTAACTTTCTGGATGGTGTAGGCATCAAGGAGTCCTTGCGTTGGATGCTCGTGCATGCCATCACCAGCGTTTATCACCGGAACATCCACCCACGCGGCGGCCTGTTCAGGTGCACCGGAGAACGGGGTTCGCATGATGATGCAGTCAGCGGTCAGGGCTTGGAGTGTAAGAAAGGTATCACGTAGCGACTCACCTTTCGAGGTGCTGGAGGTTGAACCACTGATGTTGATTACATCGGCGGACATGTATTTACCAGCAGCCTCAAAAGATGTTCGTGTACGTGTTGAGTTTTCGTAGAACAGCGTAATGACCGACTTACCGCGAAGTGTTGGGACTTTCTTGATGTCTCGTCGGATAATCTGTTCAAACTCAGCGGCCGTCGCGATGTAATGACTTAGAGTCTCGCGATTCAGCCCCTTGAGGCCGAGGAGGTCTGTTCCTGCGAGTGGCAAAGCCATTAGACTCCCTCCCGCTTGGCAATCAGGACGCAGTCGTTTGTATCAGAATCCCCAAGGTGCACATCGATTCGCTCCGACCTCGATGTCGGAACGTTCTTTCCAACGTAGTCAGCACGAATCGGTAGTTCACGGTGCCCACGATCGACGAGTACCGCAAGCTGAATGGCTGCCGGTCTTCCAAAAGTGGATATTGCGGTCATCGCGGCGTTCACGGTTCTGCCTGTGTAGAGCACATCGTCAACGAGGACGACGATTTTGCCAGTGACATCGAAGTCGATGGATGAGCCGTTACCGTCAGCGGTCCTGGATGCGTTATCGTCACGATATTCCGTGATGTCCAACCCTCCAAACTGAACGGGAGCACATTCAATCTGCATGATGCGGCTCGCGAGTCGTTCGGCAAGAGGTAAACCGCGACGAAGAACGCCAACGAGGACGACATCCTGTGCACCCTTGTTCCGCTCCACAATTTCATGTGCTATCCGGGAAACCGCACGCCGGATATCTCCGCTATCCATCACTGCCATCGCGTACCTCACAAAGCAAAACGTGCCCCTGTCCACAGAAGACAAGGGCACGTAAAGGGCGCGAAGGCCAACGATTCATGCATCCGGCACTACCCGGCAACCTTGTCCGTCTCTCTGGACGGAAGATGCCTCACAGGACATCACCAAGGAACTACAACCGATGTCACGGTATCACCTGTAGAGGTGAATGACAACGCTTATTCGTATGTTTCGCGTTTCTCTCCATTATCCTCAGGAGCCGTTTCTACCTTACGTTTGACAACCACCGCCGGGTCTGCCGCCATCGCTCCCATCTCCGTACTTACCGGGGTCGCATCAACAGTGTCAGCTGCCGTTTGCGTTGTCCTGTCCATTGGCTTGGCGATTGCCTTGACCGGCAGTGCGATATACAGCTCGCATTCGAATGTCTCCGGGTCAACCAGTGCAGTGACGATACTGGGGATTGTTTTTGGAAGCGCATGGTAGTCCACGAACGTGTCACCATGTCGGGGCTCATCTTGACCCGGTACCTGATACTGAAACTTCACAAAGCGCTGGTTTCCACCCTCAGTGCCCCGATTTTCCGCTGCAAGAAGTCGTGCAGGAACAGGAATACCAACTTCAACCAAACGGTTCACCTTTGTCTCGTATGCCTTGCCTTTACCAGGGAACACAACAATACCGGCAACTCCCGCAAGCGCGACGACGACACCGGCAATTACGAGCAAGGTTTGTTTCATCACCAGACCCGCAGCAAACAAAGCGAGCCCTGTAACTATGATTGCACCGGATGCAATGGTGAGGACTTGTGTGGATGGTTTGTTGTAGTCAATGCGATCGGCTGCTGCAACGCGTCTGGGTGGCCGATCCTTGAGCTCTGGCTCTACTATCCACGCTTCTTCAGTACTTACCGACATCGCCTTACCCTCCAACAATTGTCTTACAGCAATGCTTCAACGCAGTCCAACTTCTAACTTATAACCGATTCTACGACAGACAAGAGCTCTTCGGGGTCAAATGGTTTCGCAAGGTAGGCATCAGCTCCGAGCGATAAGCCCTTCTGTATGTCATCGAGCTGTGCCCGCGCCGTCAACATCACGACTGGAATACCGGCCAGACGCTCATCGCTACGGATGAAACTAAGCACTTCGTATCCATCGAGTCCCGGCATCATAACATCAAGAATCACAAGGTCCGGGCGATTCGACATCAGATATTCAACAGCAGCTTTGCCGGTCGAAACACCATAAATGTCATAGCCTTTTCTGCCAAGAACGAATTCAAGAAGGCGTAGCAATGCAGGTTCATCATCTGCTACTAGAATCTGTTGACTTGACATCGTGCCTCCGATTCTACAATTGATTGACTTCGCACGTAAGTAATTTCCAGCGCTGCGTTAAGTTTGAATTGCCACACAACCAAGCGGTGACTTTCTGAATCGAAGCGACATCATGTAATATACAGATGAGACTGCTATGAACGATATGTCTGTGAATCGGCCAAAAGCAATGCGAAACACGAATCAGCGTAAAGCTGTGCTGGTTGCGCTTGCCGACCTTCATGGTACGCATCCAACGGCATCGGAAATTTACGCCGCCATCAAAGTAAGAAGCTCTCAGATTGGTCTCGCAACCGTATACCGAACGCTTGATGCCATGGTTGAGCGTGGCGATGTTGCAGCAGTACGCACCGGCAGTGCGGTCCGCTACGACCTGACACACCACCACCACCACCACTTGCTCTGCCAGGTCTGTGGCAAGGTTACAGATGTTGATGCATCCGAGGTTCCAGCTGAGCTGATTACCTTTTTTGAGACCGAAACCGGATTTGACCTAACGGACGCCAGTATTCAACTAAATGGAACTTGTGCCGCTTGTGTGGTCGCGAAGAGGCATTAGTCTTTTTGGGCTTGGATTCTCCCCCTCACCGCTTCACTTTTGTGAACTGGAAATTCATTCGTACACACCGCGCGAATTAGAATCGTGGGATTAGGCGGTACCAGATGCCTAGTGCGCGTAAATGCGCCAGATGGTCACTCCCCTGGTTCCCTCGTGTTGCAATCGAGACAAAACGTCCCTTCCGAGCTTTTCCCTTTACGGAAACCCCGGAGGACCATGCCTCTTCAACAGGCACCAGCGGTGCTCCGATTGCATCCCGAATCTGCGCTCCGACCTCTTCCGTTGATGCATACGCTTCAGGTTCCAGCTCACAGTGTGTGAGAACCATCCCCTTTTCGCCACGTAATGCCAGCTTTGCGAAGTCTATGAATGGTTTATTCTGTGATGCACTGGGATATGGCCGGCTTCCAATTGAGTTTCGCAATTCACCAAAGCTGGCATAAACCGTATCTGCCAGGACCACATGATCAATCATCTTGACACAATCTGGATCTTGGAGGAGTGACCGGATTGCCCCGTAGCCTGCTGAAAAAGACGACAATGTGACGCTAGAAAACGATTGTGCCCCACTCGCCTGCTTGATTTCCGCCAAGAGCTTCACGAACATCCAATGGGGATCCCGTCCCACGTATCCCTGATAGGCACCGCTCAGACCATTGAGGTTTACAACAGCGGCAACCGCACCGGGAAATCGACCGGCAACGGCACGAAACACAATGTCATGCGCACCGTGAAAGTGGAGAATGAGGTCACGGGATTGTGTTGTATCCGATGGCTCAAAAGCAACGCGTAGTTGGCTGAGTGGATGATAAATCTCCATATGGTCATCATCACATAAATCTATTGATGCATCACGGATGCCTCAGGACAGGGAAATTGATTACCAGTCTTGACCCCGGCAGCGGGTAGGATACGTTTCTAGACGCCGATGCCAATCTATATGACAATTCATGACATCCCGGTGGATGAAATCACTCCCGAGCGTGTTGAGCAAATCGCGCTGGCGGGTCAGTCATCAGACCTTGTCCGCGGATATCGTAGTTTTCATTCATTACATGAAGGCAGAATTGTATGGTTGCTTGAGGCAAAGTGCCGTGCTGATGTACAAGCTTGGTGCGATGCGGTCGGCCTGCCATTGTCCGGAATTACGGCCGTCGATATGGAAGGTCATGTTGGCGTCCTTAGGACTGTTCCTGTCACATTGCCGAATCAGCTTCGGGGTAAGGTGGTGCGTATACAGGAAGATGGCACGATTGCTCTTGTGTACATCCGCGTTGCGGACACAGACGCAATGGTCTCCCTTGTGGATGCCGGTACCCCGGAATTGCTTGGACTAAAGGAAGGTTCAGACGTCCGCGTGATGTTCCGCGCATCTGACATTTCCCTTGCAGTTGTAGATAAGGATAAACCAATGAAACTTAGTTTCCCAAATCAAATCAGAGGTAAGGTCACACAAATCATCTCTGGACCGACACTGGTGATTGTGCATATGGATACGGCGGCCGGTCCAATCGTCAGCGCGATTATCCCCAGTGCTGCTGAAGCCATTCGTTTGAAGGTTGGCGATGAGGTCACGGCCCTGTTCAAGGCACTGGATGTCTCGCTGGCCACGGACGCAGATGCCTGATTTGTCATCGGGAGAGCACAGCGCTGCCGCCGTAGTCGCAGAGCTGATGTATCTTCGTCAGCACGGGCATGAACTGACCGAAGAAGACCGTTCAATACTCGAAACACTGGATCACTTGGAACGTTGCGAGCGGGCGGTCCGTAATGCAGTTACACAGGCTGACTTATCTGGCTCTTTGATGGTGAGCGAGAGCGTTGAGAACCTTCCTGAACCACTGGCAGATGTCATTCGCGATTGGATGCTCGCTCAGTCCAAATGGGAAGCCGCGATTGTTGTTCTATCAACCCGGCAAAAGCAGGCATCGAAACGCAGTGGGCCGCGTGGGAATGTCACAGCGGCAACGACGATCAGGATTCCGACATCAGCCACCGCAACCAAAGCACTCGTTTCCATTATCAACACGAAGCTGTGGAAAGAGCAGTCCACAGATGAGCAGTTGATCACAAAGGTGCCCGCAGACGGACTGCGTGTCAACCTAAGCAATGCAATCGGCTTTGACGCTCAAACGGCGATAGCACACCTAACACGCCATGGAGCATCTGTCGTCCAGACGTTCCTCACGCTTGCGAGTATATGGCGGGAACAGGCTGGTGATGCCAGCTACGATACATATGTCGAAGTCTTCGCAAGCGATATTCTTCGACATCAAGGACGTCAGCAAACACCACGCGGCGGTTATCATCAGGCTGACACATTGTCCAAAGGTAGGGATGTTTTCATCCTTAGCCGTCTCCTCATGCCCATCGACACGTCTGATGCCGGGGGAAGCACGACGCTTGCCCGGTTTATAAGCGTGGAGCAACTGGAGACGAAAGTCTCCCCGGGCACGACAGAAAGCTATGTGCGATTCCGCTTTCATCTCGGGGAACCGTTCCAGCACTGGATGTCAATGCTCGACCGGGGGTCTTGGGAAGTGGCAGGAAAGCTGCTTCAGTATCATCCCCAGCGGCAAAAATATCACATTCTCCTCGGAATATGCCTCGCGAATCTCGCGTGGAAGCAGCGCTACGAAGCGCGTTCGACCGCGGTAGTACCATTGCGTGAAATCCTGTTGGTGTCCAATTTGAACCAACATGGACATCGCCCCGGCGCGTTTGTCAGTAGCCTTGAGGATGCGTTGCAGGACTTGAACAGGGATGGCATCCTGCCAGGAGTCCGACTGAACAAGCCTGATGGCTGGATGGACATGCCGGCGGGTCAGCAGGCCCGTGCCATACTTGATCGTTCCGTCATTTCAATTCCCAACGTGATTACATCCGATTAGCGGACTCATGACTCAATGCCGTCAGCTTTTGGTTGTGACTTGGACACATTTGGTTGCATAGTGCACAAGTTTGTCCTCTTCTTGCTCAAAAATCGAAAATACTGGTAATTTTACCTATAAAGTCCAAGCAATTTTAGCGTTAGAGATATATCCCAACTGTCGCATACTTGTACCAGCCGGAAGCTACGGGTGAGAAACCACCCAACGAGTAAGATTTGGGAGACAAGTTCGATGAAAAAATTAATCTGGGCGGTAATGGCTGCGGCAGCGCTCACGTCCACTGGCTTTGCACAGGGCACTACTTACGATTACACAGGTGCGGGCAAAAATCTCAACGATGCGTTGATGGACAACGACGGGTTTACGACGGGACCTGGCCTTACATCCTTCGTCATTAACGTTACCGATACAACTAATATTGCCAACTTTAACTATGTCAGCCTAAAGAACCTGTCCCACACTTGGGCAGCAGACCTCAAGTTCCAACTCAAGCATATTCAGAGCGGCAAATCCGTTGTCTTCCTGTCAGATCTCGGTGGAGCTGGTGACTTCGGTGGTTCATACAACATCGACGACATCTCTGTAAACTCGCTGATTGGCAACTACCCTAGCTCTGCTGTTATTCCATCAGGCACGTACCATGCCGAAACGTTCGATGGTCTCGCAAATTTCAATATTTTTGATGGTATGTCTGTCTTCGGTACGTGGCAACTGGATGTTTACGATCAAGTTGGCGAGGACACGGGGTATCTTGGCGACTGGTCATTCACAATCAATGACAATGTTTACGGTCCACAACCAGATCCACAGGCAGTTCCTGAACCTGCGGAGTGGGCTGGGATGGCAGTACTTGGTCTCGGACTTGCCGGGATTGCAGTTCGCCGCCGCCGCATTGCCTAATCTGTCGAAAGACCAACTCAGTCGTCCACCAGGTGCCGGAACCTTGGTGGACGATTAACATTTTTTGGCAGCCACATCGCTTCCTGCGATAGCATCTGGAGCAGTGGTTCGGGGCGTAGCGCAGCTTGGTAGCGTGTCTGAATGGGGTTCAGAAGGTCGCAGGTTCGAATCCTGTCGCCCCGATAGCGAACTTAGGCTGATCATCGCATCAGCCTTTTGTTTATTTTGAGCGCAGATACACCGGCCCGGTATCCCAATCGTTTCGCACTGACACGTACTCAGTTACAGAATCAGGTATTCCCTGATAAACACATTTAGATTAGTTAATCAATTGCTACTGAATGAATGTTGAGGCATTATTCAGATGTAATGAAAATCAATGGTGGTTATCCGAGGCGTTGACTATTGCACTTCCACTTATGTCCTTTGTATTGGTTCAACAAGCAAAGTCAGTTGATGTAGTCATAAATGCGACGCTTCAGTCATCCCAAGTCGTTGCCGCTGCTTCCCATGTCAAGTCTGCGATTAGTCTTGCTAAGTCTGGTAGATCTTCATTACCTGGACAGCTTACGATTGCTCCGTGGCTAGGCTCACCCAACGGGACGACTGAAGAGTTTCTCTTCATTCAATCTCTGGAAGCTGGTGGTCGACGAGCCGCACGTGTTACAGCAACCGATTCCCTGATACTGGATACGCAAGCCACATACGCAGAGTCCATCGTAAGGGTCTACACAAAGATTTTAGGCATCATCGTGCAACTTGCTGCTGCTGAACGTGCACATACTCAGGCACAGCTCGTGGAACGTAATCTAGCCGACTCGTTACGTGTCATAGAAACGCAAGTTGCAGCCGGTTCACGACCGGGCAGTGATGTTGAATTGGCACGAGCAATGTGGAGCGCGGCCCGCATTGAAACGACAATGGAATATGAACGTTCTAAAGCGTTGCGTGAGCATATTGCTGCATATGGCATCAACAACTTTGGATCCAGTTCCAGTGCGGTCAGTTCCGCCATTCCACAACGGAACACGCTCACGTTTAGCAACGCTCTCGGATTGAGAGGCGCGTCAAACGCCGCACGGTTGTCCGCTGAGCTTCGATCAGCAAATGCGTCAGGACGACCGGATGTTTCTCTCTTAGTTCGATCCCAAAACTTCACCAGAAACTTCACGCCGAATGACCGTGGGATTGCAGTACAAGTGTCTATTCCTGTTGACCATGGCACGATGCGGGCTAACGCCACAACCGTTCAGAGCCAACTCACAAGTTTGGAAGCGCGTCTCAAAGATGAACAATCAAAACAGGTATCCCTGTGTCGTTCAATCGATGCGACGATCGCCAGTCTGGATGTTGGCATAACAAGCACCGAGAATTCTGTTGTCACTCCGCTGTTCAATTACGCAAACAAGATGCAGCGTGCCTATCTGGCAGGAACCGTAACAGTGTTGGCGTACCTCGATGCACAACGCTCTTACCATGACGCTCAGCGCAAATTGATTACGCTCCGGGATGAACGGGATCAGGCAATTCTCCAGCTCATCGAACACGGTGGTTTGATACCAAATGACCTCGTTACAGCGATTGACCAAAGTATAAGGAAATGACAAACCCGATGATCCATGTTGTTCGCCCCTGGACCTTGTCAATCTGTGCCATCCTTGCTATTGGACTTTGTTGTTCCTGTACAGCTCCGCCGACCAACACCTCATCAAAGTCGGAGACCTTGCCTTCGTCGCTGAATGGTGATGTTCTTCGAATCAGTGAAACGACATCCAGGCTAATCACGATAGAAACAAGCCTTCCGGATAAGCCATCGACGTCAAGTTTTGTTTCTGCACTTGGAATCGCCACGACCTTTACCGATGCAAAGTCTGTAGTTAATTCACGGGTTCGTGCAAAGATAACTTCGCTACCGATTGCAGTCGGACGCTCTGTTACTGCTGGCCAAATCGTCGCGATGCTCGAATCTGAAGATTTGCACAATGCACAAACAAGTTACAGATTAGCAGTTGAGCGTGTAAAGCTTGCTGAGGCACAGCTTCGCAGACATAAACGTTTGGCAACGCTGAACAGTACAACAGCACAGACCCTTGAAGATGCGATTTCTCAAAACGATGCCGCAGAAACGGACCTTACCCAAGGAAACATCGACTTGTCCATGGCCAAATCCAAGGTTGCCGACCTTGAGGCCCAACTCACACAGGCTGATATTGATCGCAACGCTGCTGCAAGACGTCTCAAGATTGCTGAAACTGCAGATTCACAGGCCACTACACTTTATTCGGAACAGCTGATTTCAAGAGTTGACCTTGATAGAGCAAGAGCTCAACTCGCAGATGCGGAAGACAACGTGAGATTGTCCACGGCTGCCAGAAGTGCAACGCTTGCCCGACTCGAAACATCGCGGCTGGAACGTGACGCGACCATCGAAAAAGTAGCTGTGCTGAAGCGCGCTCTTGAGCGGACATCGATGGCCGTTGTCAGAGCACGTAAGGTCTACTCTGCTTCGACATCTATGAATAAAGATGTCATTGAAGCGCAAAGTCACTTGGAACAAGTAACGATCGAGATGGAATCGGCAGCCGATGACATCCAGTTACTCGGGGGCAAAGCAGGAGATAATCACACGATCTTTATCGCTGCTCCGATATCCGGTCTTGTCACAGAACAACAGGCAACCATTGGCAACACAGTCGACATGAACACTCCGATTTTGACGATTGTCAACAAAAACAAAGTCGGTGTAACCGTGAATGTAAAGCCAACGGACATTGGAAACCTTCGGATTGGTAGCCTGATCCGGATTTCAAAACCGGATGACCAGAGACTTATCGATGGTGCGATCATGACGATTGGTTCACAGGTTGATGAGACTACCGGTCTGGTGCCGGTTCGCGTTCAACTTCCAGCTGGCACCAATCTTCGCCAGGGAACAATCGTATCAGCCCGAATTCCGCTAACACCTGACCTCCCCGGATTGGCAATTCAATCCAGCGCAGTAGTCACTACGAACGGAAAGTCACTGGTGTTCGTCAAGATACAGCCAGACACCTACCGAATAAAGTATGTAACCGTAAGACAGAACAGTGCATCCGATAAAGTCATCATAACCGGGCTATTGCCCACGGAACCTGTTGTAACTACAGGGGCAAATGCCCTTCTCGCTGCAGCTGAATCTGCTGGATATAAGCCGTGATCGACGGCCTCCTTAGGTTTTCGATACGTAACCGACGAATCGTCCTTTTGATAACGATCATCATCGCTGCGTACGGAGCACTGCAATTGGTAACCATGCCAATTGATGCCGTCCCTGACATCACTAACAAACAGGTGGTCATAAACGCTTCTGCGGATGGACTTGGTCCAGAGGAAATGGAACGACAGGTCACCTTCCCTATCGAAGTCGCTCTGGCTGGTACCGCGCGGCTCAAAGAAACACGGTCGATCAGTCAGTATGGGTTGTCTCAGGTAACCGTGGTCTTTGATGATGATACAGACTTGTACTTTGCTCGGCAGGTAGTCTCAGAGCGACTAAATGGGCTGGCCCTGCCTGTTGGCTGCAACGTGGAAATGGGTCCAGTATCCACCGGCTTGGGCGAACTGGTTCACCTGAAAATCAGTAACCCTGACCTTTCCCTACGCCAACGCCGGGAGTTAATGGACTGGATTGTCCGGCCGCAACTCCTTCGCGTTCCGGGACTCGCTGAAGTAAATCCGTGGGGTGGTACGGTTCGGCAGCTGCAAATTTCCGTCGACCCAACAAAGCTTGAAGCTTCAGATCTAACAATCCGTGATGTTTCCAATGCGCTCACTGAGAACCACTCCAATGCCAGCGGCTCCTATCTAACACAACGAGACACCCAAGCACTTGTCCGCAGTGTAGGAATGCTCGCAAGCAAACGAGATATCGAACTGACCCCTATCCGGACATCACTACAGGGCAGAGTTGTTCGCATCTGCGATGTCGCAACAGTAACCGATGGAGATGCGATTCGGCAGGGAGCATACACAGATATGGGACAAGGCGAGCAGGTTTACTGTCTCGCTCTTCTCTTGATTGGTGAAAACGGCAAGGTGGTGATGAACGGTATTCGAGACCGAATCACAACGATTGAAAAGTCACTCCCTGCCGGCACAAAGCTTATTGGTTTTCTGGAGCGGGACGTCCTAATCAACAGGACATTGGAGACTGCGCTCAAAAACCTTGCCGAGGGTGGACTTCTCGTCATTGTTGTCCTGTTCCTGTTTTTGCTCCAGATAAGGGCAGGCCTGATTGTCTCGAGTGTGATTCCTGTCGCGATGCTTATCGCGGTGATTGGAATGCGCTATTTTCATATCTCTGCAAACCTTATGAGCCTGGGTGCCCTGGACTTTGGGCTTCTCGTGGACGGTGCGGTGATTATCGTCGAAAATGCCGTCCGGCAGATTGCACACCGGGTTCGACGAACTGCTGGACCACTTTCTCCGGCTGAACTCGACGATGTCTTGTTTGATGCAGCCAAAGAGGTCATGCAGCCATCTCTCTTTGGCGTTGCGATTATCATCGCGACGTATATTCCAATCCTTAGCCTTCAAGGAGTAGAAGGCAAAATGTTTCGTCCAATGGGCCTGACAGTGATTCTAGCCCTCATTGCATCCATACTCTTATCCTTAACATGGGTTCCTGCACTTTGCCGTCACTTTCTGAAATCTGAAGATGAACGTCCCCATCCTGTCATCAGTCATGTGGAAACACTTTATAAACAATTCCTTAATGGTGTGATTAATAAGCCATTGCTTGCCATTGCTCCAGGGCTCGTTTTGATGGCAATGAGTGGCATCGTATTCACGCGGCTCGGATCGACATTTATCCCTGAGCTGGATGAAGGGGCAATCGCAATCAGTGGTTTTTACAAAGCCGGTACGTCACTGAGTGAAGTCGTTGCTCGCTCTTCGAAGCTTGAAAAGGTACTCGTGGCAGAGTTTCCAAACGAAATTTCGCACGTTATGAGCCGTATCGGACGACCGGAAGTCGCAACCGACCCGATGCTCATCCACCAGACGGATACACTCGTCTCCCTTAGGCCTCTGCATCAATGGTCCAAAGCACGGACGAAGGAAGCACTGGTTGCGGCAATAAGTGATGTTGTAAATCAATCACCAGGTTTTGATGCGACCTTTACGCAGCCCGTCAAGATGCGGATGGATGAAATGATACAGGGGCAAGGTCTACGCTCCGACCTTGGCATCAAAGTTTTCGGCCCCGACATCGAAACGCTGGCTAACATTGCCAATGAGATCTCAACAGTCGTGGAGAGCGTTTCTGGCGCAGCCGATGTTGAGGTTGAGGCCACGGAGGGTTTACCGCAATTGCAGATAATGCTTGACCGTGAGCACATGGGACGACTCGGAGTCGATGTCGAGACAGCACAATCTATCGTCGCAAGCGCACTCGCAGGGCACAACGCAGCTACCATTATGGATGGAACGCGTAAAGTGGATGTCACCGTGCGACTTCAACCAGATTCGCGGGCAACCGAGACCGATATAGGAGCTATTCGAATTCCAACCCGCCTCGGCACACGTGTTTCGTTAGGAGACATCGCCAAAATAGAGCGTGTCGACGGTCCGATTCAAGTCAGCCGGGAAAATGGACAACGAAGGGTTGTCATAATGGCCAACGTTCGAGGGCGGGACCTTGGTTCGTTTGCTGAGGCTGTGCAGGCACAAGTTAGTACTCAAATCAAGCTACCGATTGGCTATCACCTTGAGTATGCAGGAACGTATGAACAACTGAAGTCAGGAAAATTAAGACTGATGATTGCGGTTCCACTTACCTTTATTGCAGTCTTCATTCTTCTAATGCTAACGCTTGGTAACTTTAAGCACGCATTGCTGGTCTTTACAGGAATTCCATTCGCTGTATCCGGTGGCATTCTCGCACTCTTTGTCAGACAAATGCCATTCAGCATCTCGGCAGGGGTTGGATTCATTGCCCTCGCAGGTATTGCAGTCCTGAATGGACTAGTGATGGTCACGTTCATCAACAGTATGAAGGTCACTTCCGCATCGCTTGAGGAAGCCATCATCTCCGGAGCACAAGCTCGTATCCGACCGGTACTCATGACTGCATTCGTGGCAAGCTTGGGATTTGTTCCAATGGCTGTTGCTACTGGTAGTGGAGCAGAAGTTCAAAAACCAATCGCTACAGTCGTCATCGGTGGTTTGTTCACGGCGACAATCCTGACTCTGATTGTGCTACCTGTTGTTTACAAATTGATTCATAGACAGGACATGAAGTAAAAATACCAATCAATCTTCGTCACGTTGGTGAGCATAGCATCGTAGTGATACTAAGGAACAGAGCAATTCAGGTTCAATCCTGTAAGGATAAAGAGATGAAGGTTTTGACCGCTGGACAACGAAGTCTTTGTGCGATGTTGGCGACGACGCTTACCCTAAGTGGTTCTCTGACAGTATGGGCACAAGCCACACCACGATCGCGTGGTGGAGACAATGGACCATCACGTCAGGCTGAACCGCAAACGCGTGGAGGTGACCGCTCTCCCGGACGAACATCTGAACCGCCCGTTCAACAACAGCGCGACCGCGGTAACGACTCTGGCCAGCCGCAGAGGTCATCAGGTGGCGATACACGACCATCAGATGTCCCCACACGGGGCGGCGACCGCTCTCCAGTACGGACTCCAGACCAACCATCTGGACCATCACGAACAACCGGCGGAGAAAGCCGGCCCGTACGCGATAGTGGTCGCAACGAGGCGCCTACTCCAATCGTTCGTGGGGAACGCTCACCGGATCGATCTTCAGGACCAGCTCTTCCTCCTCAGCGGGACAATGGTTCAAGGTCAGATTCTGCCGGACGAGGTGACAGAACGGCACCGACAGATCAGCGTGATGGTCGTGCCCCTCGTGGAAACCAACTCCCAAGTGGAACAGATAATGTCGGCCGTCCACAAAATCCAGTCCGCAACGAGCCTCCACAGCTGTTTGGTTCACAAACCAGCCGTGACCTTGATCGTGGACGGTCTCCCCTTCCGACGAGCCGTGTTGACCGGGATGAACGGGGAGGTTCGCCCCGCTTTACCATTGCTGACCGCCCAGGAACGTCCCGAACTCCCGATCGTTGGATTGATCCTCAGTTCCGCGAGCGACGGTGGCAGGAAGCAGCGGATGCGCGACGCTTTACGTGGGGACGGGACGGCGGACGCTTTGGAAACGGCATTGTGCTTCGCCCCGCAACCATCGTTCAAGATCCATTCTTCGTTCCATGGTTTCAGGACCATTGCGTCTTTTATCCGCACTATTACGCGGGACCGATTGTAAGCGTCAACATTGCGTACAACCCATGGTATGTCTACGCAGGCTGTGTACCGACTTACATTTACCGGCAACATGTCATCATTCAACGGCCCCGCGTGGTATACATCGACACTCCGGTCTATGTGGATGGCTTTTACCGACCGGTCACAGTGATTGACAATGGTGGCGACTACTACTTATCACCAAGAGCAAATGGTCGCTGGTGGAGGGATGACTACAACCTGTCAAAGGCCATCTACAACATTCAGGATGCCTTCTTGACGGAGGACATTGGTCTCCTCGCAAGCGCAACGCTTCCAGACATTGAAGTTTCCGTCTTCACGCGGGGCCGATATGAGTACTCGCTGCGACCTGCTGACTATCTGGACATGACGCGCGACTTTATGCGTACAACGCGTACGACAGACTTTGAGATTCTCAGTGTCCAGAATCGGAACGCGGGCGTTGTCAATGTGCGAATCAGACATGTCTATAGGAATCCGCAAGGTGATATCAATGTGACATACCTTACGGTTGTGATGGAACGACTTCGTGGTGACTGGACAATAACCCAGGTTGACACAGCACCTGAGCGAAACTGAACCATGGTTTCACGCAATACGGGTCAACAAGCCAGTTCATGACCCGTATTGCCATTCAACGTCGATGAAATGCGTACCAGTCGTTACTGCACGAATCTCATCGTCTAAAGCATTGCTCCTGGATGCAGAATCGTCGAGTTTATGAAATGCCCATGCGCAATGAATGCTTACTTGCGTGCGAGATTCAGCTCATTTCGCATTACTCGTCCGATAAAACCACCGGCCAAGCTTGGTAACGAAATAAGTACGGACTCCCAGATCGGAGATTCATGTCCTGCCGGTAACCCAAGGTTTTGAAGCGTGATGTGTGCTCCCGGAACGCCAACGGCTACCAACAACGATGAAACAACCCACCATCTGGGGAAACATAGACTGGAAAACATCGCCCCAATCGCAACCAACATCAGGATTGTTGTGTGCTGACTATCCCTTATGTTGTAGTCCCAAATACCGGTAGCTGTTGCCGTAACAATGGCAAGCAAAAGAGCTGGACCTAGGTTTTCAGGAAATCGTTCGCGGGACACATTGACATACTACGTCACCATGAGGTCGTTGGTTCCGCTCATGGGCATCAGATACGGAATCCCGGCTTGGATGCAAGAAACTCATTCGTTTGGGCATTATCCGGAATGGATGGCTGTGCTCCAACCTTCAGGGTTGAACACGCAGCGGCAGCGGATGCAAACGTAATCGCTGCATCAAGCGGATCTCCGCATATATAGCGGGCAGCAAATGCTCCGCAAAATGTATCCCCCGCAGCGGTAGTGTCTACCGGATTAACCAGAAACGCAGGCTGAAAGAGTATCTCATCTCTATGTGAACAAAGTACGCCCCCCGGCCCCAAGGTAACAAGAACACATGGATAACCAAGACCCCGCAGACATGAAATGGCGCGTTCCGCAGATTCGCGATTCCTTACATCGATACCTGTCATGGCCTCTGCTTCGTGCTCATTTACGATCAGGACGTCGACTGCTGCACGAAGGTTGGCTGGTATATCGACGACGGGTGCATTATTGAGAATAACTGGGATGTGAGCATCGAGTGACAAGTTGATTGTTCGGAAAATCGTCTCTGGAGGTATCTCACCTTGAAGGAGAAAGACTCCGACATTCTTGGCAGATGTTGGTGGCTTTACAGAGAGATTTGCTCCGGATGCCACTGCAATCAGGTTTTCTCCGCTTCCATCAACAAGAATGACAGCAGTGCCTGTTGAGTGATGTTCATCACGGTAAATGTTTGAACAATCAATGCCATCCGTTTCATAATGGCCCAGTAGCTCATCCCCGTACGTATCACGGCCAAGTGCGGCATGCAGCACAACATTGCCTCCCGCACGCCTGGCAGCAACGGCCTGATTAGCGCCTTTGCCTCCTGAGGCATGTTGAAATCTGCCACCCAAAACTGTGTGGCCAGGTGCCGGCAGCTGTGCGACTTGCATCACCAAGTCCATATTGCAGCTGCCAACCACATGGATTTCCTTTATCACTTAGCCCGCCAGAGTCCAGCATCGGATTGACTTTTGATCGCGGATAAACATTTGGTTCCCAGCGAAACAAGGCATTGACCACAAACTACCGGGTTCGGAGATTGTGTAGGTAAACAGTGGAGTCCATGTCTTTGACGTAGCTGCTGCAATTGTAACTTCCCCCTGGTCAGATACGATTACTAAGTGCTTTCCTACAACGGTCACGTTGATGATTTGTTTAGCGATTCGCGGACTGGTCCACATGGTTGCACCATCAGAAATGGCAACGCAGACAGCTCGTCGGGACCGCATATCAAAGCCAACCAGTGCATTATCGATGACAACAGGATTGGTCATATAGGTGCTCATTTCCGCGTTCTTCCAGACAGATTTGAGCACATACTTTCCATTTTCAAGCAACACATCCACAGCTTCTGTCGGCCGCGCTTCACCAGAGATAATCAACCGGTTACCTACAGGTATGGCGTTGCAGATGGTTTGTTCGTACATCGCAGTGTAAGGAGAGTCCCAAAGTATTTGCCGGGTTGAGCGATCAATCCCAGCCAGTCGTTTACCAGAAAAGGACATCAGGAGCTGCTTGCCATGCATCTCGGTAAACACTGGGCTCGTGTACGAACCCTTCTCCTTCAGAACTGACCACTGAAGGATGCCATCCGCAACACGGAATGCTGCAACAGAACCAGCTTTTGAACCTCCGACATTGAAGATAACATTGTCTCCATCTGCCAGTGCACTGGATGACACTCCACATATGGGGAAATTAGCATCGCCTCCACCAGGCATGCGCTCTGCGCCACCATACTCCTTTGCACAATCATGACGCCACTTCAGCTTTCCCGTACGGGCATCCACTGCTGTCATCATCCCGCCAAGGCCGAGGGAGAACACCATGCCATTATGAAACAATGGAGTTGCATTAGGACCTTTGCCCGCGGTCGGATCGGGAGCTACAAAGGATGACGGGTACTTATACTCCCATACAAGCTTGCCAGTCACTTGATCGAGAGCAAAGATGCGCTCTAAACCCGCAGGCTGCACGGCCGTCCGGTCCATGCAATAAACGCGACCATCAGCAACGATAGGAGACGAGTACCCAATGCCAATGGGCGCTGTCCACGTTGGTTTTGGCAGGCGTGCAGGCCATGCAATCGTCTGTGGGGTGGTGCCATTTCGGGATGGTCCCCGCCATTGTGGCCAATCCTGTCCATTGCCTGTACTTCGCATTTTAGATGCTCCCAATATGTTCGAATATTACAGTGTACAGGTATCTCTCTGGATTCCGTCAGACGAGACTTCCAGTGTAGTCATTTCTGGCGCAGTGTTCATTCGGTAACATGATGGCATGCGAATCATCACTGCGAATCTCAACGGTATCAGGTCGGCCCATAAGAAGGGCTTCTTTGACTGGATGGCAACGACAAATGCCGATGTCGTCTGTGTGCAGGAAATCAAAGCTCAGGAATCTGACCTCACAGATGAGATGCGGAACCCGGCCGGCTATACTGGTCACTTTTCATTTGCGACGGAAAAAGGCTACAGCGGTGTTGGCATTTACACCAAACGGGCTCCTTCACTCCTTCGTCACAGTTTGGAACACCCTATTTTTGATTCTGAAGGTCGGTATATCGAAGCAGATTTCGGAAGCTTCACCGTTGTATCTTTATATTTGCCATCTGCCAGCTCCCGTAACCCGGAAGAACAAGTTGTAAAGCAACAAAAGAAAGATGAAGCACTGGTCGTTTTTGCAGAGCAAATGAGGCAGTTGAAGGCATCCGGACGGTCCACCATTATATGCGGCGATTGGAACATAGCACATACCGAAAAAGACATCAAAAATGCCAAAGGAAACAAAAACTCAAGTGGCTTCCTCCCCCATGAGCGGCAATGGATGACGGACCGATTTGATGGAGACGGCTGGGTGGATGTCTTCCGCTCGTTGTACCCGGATGAAGAAGCGCTCGGATATTCCTGGTGGTCAAACATGCCGGGCGTATTCGCGAAGAATGTCGGTTGGCGGCTTGATTATCAGATTGCAACTGAAGATATTGGAAAGCGTTGTCAGGCCGCATATGTCTACAAAGATGTCAGATTTTCAGATCACTCTCCGGTTGTGGCTGACTACGCAGACTAAAGTGCCTGAGCGGCTAAATGCGATTGAAGTGTTGAACATGGCATAAAAAATCCTCCCGAATGACTCCGGGAGGATACGTACAATGGGAAAAGTGACTCTAACGCGTCATTCCGTTGTTGTTTTTCATACTTTCTTTCACACTTTCCGGTGTGATTTTTACTGTTTCACCAGTGGATTCACTCCCTGTGAACTTTTTGTCGTCCTGTTTACATCCGCAGAACAAAGAGACAACTACCAAAATGACGGCAAGAGACATGAATCTTTTCATCGAATTTCCTTATGGATTTGAAATGTACCAGCTGCCATCTGCGTTTTGGTGAGGAATACCCCAAAACTCATGACGTCCCGCATAAGGTCCCTGCGAAATTCGGAACAAACGAATCACCTGACCATCGAGCGCTGCACAAGTGTACGGTGTACCGTTAGCCGCCGTATCAAGCCGCGCCGGAACAGCCTTCGCATGTCCATCGGCGTAGTTGACATTCACAAAACCGTTATGCCGGGCAGCTACAGGACTGTAGAATGCGCCGCATGCAAAATCCGGTGGCCGGTTAACCGGTTGAATCGTCGGGACTCCATCAGAGATGAATGCGGTTTCTGCAATAAAGTCCAGGCTTGCCTGCGTCTTTACTGCTCTTCCTGCGCCAAAGAAGTTCGATGGTGCGCCTTGTTCAACCACTGCGTAGTTGAAGTTATAGCTCAGGAATCTGTAGGGAGGGCTTGCCGGACAAAGCCCAGGTGCTCCCATCGCAGCCCGAATATTGTTCCAACCTCGTTGAATGTCGACTATGCCTGTTGCTGAAGGGCAGACCATAATCTGGCTATTTTTCTGATACGGAGTCAAGGCATCATAAAAAGTGAAAACACAAGGCGGATTGCCCCCCATGTTGACGTACAGACTCAAGGGGTACGTTTCATCATAATCCTGAACGTACATCATTCCGGCAATGCCGGATTGCTTCAGATTCGAAAGACAGGATGCTTGACGTGCTTTTTCTCGAGCTTGTGCGAAGACAGGGAATAAGATAGCAGCCAGAATTGCGATAATCGCAATCACCACGAGTAACTCAATCAGGGTAAAACCGCGTTTGCCACGTTGCATAGCGACCTCCAATAAGTATTTATTTCTGCGCTGCAGACCATCGTCTGCATTGCGACCAAAATACCACGCATTTTCAATTACTGGGATGACAACTCGATATTGACCGTTTAGTCATTCATTAGAATGAAACTGATATTTCATGGATACGACATTTCGGTTGTTGGACACTAAGACTGCTAAATGTCAGGACTCACTGAGTCGTTTCTGAGCGGACCCGCCATACATTGCATGAATCGTATTCAGAAGCTGTGGAAGTCGATCAGCAAATGGACTTTCAACACATGCCTTGCGTATCGCATCCGAATCAATATTGGCAGCGCTGTTTCCAGGGAACCAATGATTTGCGTGACCAAAAAGGTTGTATCTGGACTTTGCCCATTCCGTCAGATCTAAAGGCGCACCAAATGTATACAAGCGGAGAATCTCAAGCACATGTACACCACCAGGTAGCACTTCCCAGTCTTTCGGGATGCCATGCTGCCAATGAGACATCCATTCAGGTCCATGAAATGCAGTCAGACGCGCATTGAGTTTTTCGAGTACTGGGGCAATCGCAGAGGTTGCCTTTTCGTAGTGCTCCAGCGATGCAATATGGGCATCGAAGTCCGAAGGACGCGCCGCACCGATGCTTAATGTGTGAATTTGCGGGTGAGACAAGCAAAACAAATTGTTGAATGCCATCGGCGTAAGTGGCTCACAAAGGTCCGTCAGCTGCTGTGGCGGATCGTAAAGCCGTCCTCCCTTATCAGATGGGCTGATAATGAATACACCCATATCCTGCCGTGTAGCTTCGCATACGGCATCCCAGTTCAGTTGGTTAATCCAGTACCAATGAAGATTCACATAATCGAACTCACCTGTGGCGCAGGCACGCGTGATGACGTCACATGGGGCATGCGTCGAAAATCCAATATTGCGAACACGGCCCTGCTTTTGATACTCACGAACGACTGACAGACAGCCGCCGGGTTCCAGCACCTGATCAAGGAGTTCATCGGTGTTGACTCCATGGAATGCGAACAAGTCGACGTAGTCCATTTGTAGGTATGACATTGACTTTTCAAATGTCGCTCTAAACTTGTCGGCATCCATCGGAGCAATCTTGGTCTGCAGGATTAACTTTGAGCGATCCAGCTTTGGCAGCACCCACCCCAGCTGCATCTCACTGCTTCCGTAGCCACGTGCTGTCTCAATATGGTTGATTCCCAGTTCAAGACTTCGATAAATGGTGGCTTCAAGATTTTCCTGATTCTCAGAAGGTATCTCCGATGGATCTACATCCTGCCACTTGTACTGGTATCGCATCCCACCACATGAGAAAACAGGCATTTCAAGCTCTGTACGACCAAATCGACGTCGTGGCATGTTGTGAACCATATTCTTCAATCCATCACTCTCAATAGAAACGTTTTGCAGTGTATCGTTGGATGTCTCATAATCAATCACGCTGTAATCGACGGACACCTCTTATAAGACAGCTCTAATGTTGCTACATCGGTCGAGAAACTACAGAATGGCCACCATACGAGATGTTGCCCGGGAGTCGGGCGTGTCGGTAACAACCGTTTCAACGGTTCTCAACAATGCTCCGCGTCCCGTTAATGAAGGGACCCGTGC
>CAZSGJ010000001.1:50202-89033 GCA_964606305.1 uncultured Armatimonadia bacterium | reverse complement strand
GGCGTTGCACAGGTGAAAGCGACCGGAGTTGATGGTGTTTTGCTGCTTTGGCCAAGCAAGACATCAGATCAAACGGAATACCTCGCGCAAAATGGAATCCCGGTAGTTGTCATCGCCGCTCCTGCAAACAGTGCATCAGCGTTGACATCCAGTGTTGATGTTGGAAATGTTCTGGGTGGTCGGATGGCTGCTGAGCATCTCATTAGTCTCGGACATCGAAATGCCGTTTACGTGGCCGGAGCACTGGGCCAGGAATCCGTCCATCAACGTTACCAAGGGTTTTGCGATGTGTTTGTCGAGCAGAAGTTTCCAAAACCGGAAATGATTGGTTTTTCTTTCGATCCCAAAACTATAGAGCATGCCATTGTTGCCTACATTGCTCAAAACAATCGGACGACGGCGTACTTTGCAACGAATGACAGTCTGGCGCTTAGCGTGATTCGGGTAGCACAGGAACATGGGCTTCAAACGCCAAAAGATATCAGTGTCGTCGGCTTTGATGACGCACCCTTTGCTCAGCACACATCTCCAACGCTGACTACATTTGTCGTCCCGATGGAAGCGATTGCCGAAACAGCGATGCGACAGCTCATTCAGCTTATCTGTGGCGCCCCTATTGACAAGGTCACCTTTCCACCAACATTGGTTCTTAGGGAATCCACCGGTACCGCGCGATACATCGAAGAACGATAGATTCGCCGCGCTCCTATTGGGCGCCTTGGTAGGCTAAAGCTTGATGCCAAACGAGAGGACGTTCATAGAGGATGCTCCTTCGTCCGTTACATGGCGTAACTCGACATAACCCTTTTTTCCAACGGGTAGACCAAGAGACATTGTTTGAATCCAGCTCTCTTTGCGGTTAGCCCCGATAATTCGACCAGCTCCGATGGATACCCATCCTGGAAGATTATCCGTGAACCGCAGGCGTAGTTCGCCGATAGGAAAGGCAACACTTGTTCCATCGGATTCGACCTCCGGGAGTGCAAGTACAAGTCCTGCTCCATCAACATCCGGGGCCAGTCGCACGGTGAAACCCGCCTGTAATGCAACGGGCGTCTGAGTCCGTAAGGTCCCCGGCGTATACCGGTCAAAGGCAAAGGGCGTCAACTTACTCGTAAATCCCGCGGCAACGAAAGGTTGAGGCCCCTTCTGAGCCAATGCGGCAGTGGACACACATAAACCGGCAACCGTACATAAAAGAAACTTACGTAACATCTGACATCCTCCAACATAGTTATTGGGTGACATCAGATGAAACTGCAGAGCGTCACTGTGGATGTACGGGAGTCTCATTGACCAATTTCAGGAGCGACGTGAGGCACCTACCCAAAAAGCCCTACTTCTTACGACAGCTGATGTTCCTGTTTCAATGCATTCAGTAAGGCATCACAAGCCGTATCCAACAAATCATAAACGTAGCTATAGCGACCGTCGTAATAAGGGTCAGGAACTATGTCCTCAACGGGGTCAGCCACAAAAGACATCATAGGTCGAAGAACCGGCCATTCCGTGTCGTTTTCCTCGATCAGTAATGCTTCGACGCGTTCAAAGTTCGCATGGTCCATTGTGATGATGTAATCAAATGCCCTTAAGTCAGCTGTCTCAAGTTGACGGGCCCTTTGTCCGGTGTAGTTGATTCCGTTTACATCCAATATTTGCCGGGTGCCTCGATGAGGCGGTTCACCGACATGCCAAGCACCAAGTCCCGCGGAGTCAACACTAATCACATCGTCAAGTCCAGCCTGAGCGACTTTATGTCGCATCAAGGCTTCTGCCATTGGGGACCTACAGATGTTACCCAGACAGACAAAGAGAACACGTACCATAGGTGAAGTCTATCACTGTAGATCCAGCGGACTCGGTGCCGTGAGAGTGACATCGCCTGAAACGGTGACTACCGACACGATTGTAAGTGGATCGGATCCAATTTGACCTTCGTAATGGCCAGGAACCGGATGATTGAATGCATCGGGGAGCGTCACACTTCCAGTTCTTGAAACGACTTTCGCTTGAATACCCGAGCCATCAAGCACTGCAAGCGTACAATCTCCTGATACAGAGTGTATTGACAATGACTGTGGAACGACAGAACCATGTAAGGTTACATCGGAACAACCAGTCGCGGAATCCACCTTTACCGCACCTGACACACCGGCAAGATCTGTCCTGATATCGCCCGAAACCGATGCCATAGTTAGCGAATCCGCGTTGAGTTTATCTACAAACTGATCACCCGATGATGAGCTCGTATCGATTGAAGCAGCATCGACAGAATCGAGGTGGATGTCACCGGAGCCGGTTACCAGACTCACTGCGGTGCCATTTGTCTTCGTGAGTCTGACATCCCCACTGGATGACTTCACATTGATTGTCCCCACAACTCCGTGAAGGGTTACATCACCTGATGTAGTCTCAAGTGTAACTGTGTCTGCCAGGACGCTGCCAAGGTCTATATCGCCAGAGTTGGTTGCCGCGACCAACGATGTTGACCGAACACCTTCGACCCGGATCCTACCCGTTGGTGACATCAGCGTCATTCGAACTCGTACCTTTGGCATGAGTATGACGATATCAACCCCAACCTTACGCGAGCGCTCTGGACCTGTGCATCCAACAATGATGACATCATCAATGATCTCTGCAGCAACCGTAAGGCTTTCGAGGAGTCCAGCCGCCAGGGCATGATCGGATTCCCAAACGTTGATACTGGCTGCAATGCGCAATTGCTCATTGTCTGTCGGTTGTATGACGATGTCACCAAAGGGATTCCGAACCCGAAGGGTCATGCCGGCGGACACCGAAAGAGTTGCTTCAAAGGCATCTGTAAGGGTTGGATCAGTTGCACCAAGCAATCGGTTGACATCGGATCGAAGGACTTCATCAATGCCATCGGTGACGGAGCGTGCCACCCTGCGGGTTTGTCGCTTAACTTCACGTGCATGGCGTTTTGCTTCCGATGCCATGCGGGCAGGGTCAAGTCCACTTAGTGCATCAAATACTGACCGCATCCCTGGGAGTGCTTTGACGGCATCTGCGAGGTCGTCCAATGGGCTTACGGATTTACCTGCATCCGCAACCTTCTCATCCGCTGCAGCAAGTTGGTCAGCTACGGCAGCGACTTTTTCTCGCGCTGCGGCAATCTTGGATTTGGCTCTTGCAATCACCTCAGCCTCGAGGTCACTTACCACTTCTGTCGCGTCGGTCTGTGATGAAACGTTTTCTCCGCTTTCTGAATCTCCTTGCTCAGCGTTAGGCTCCTGCGGCTCCGTAACAGAGTCTGACGTCGCAGACGGAACATCAGGCTTTGATGCCGATGCCTCAAGCAATTTCAATGCATCCTCGGCGGATATCGTGCCTTCCTGCAGCATTTTTAAGATTAGTAAGCGTTCCTGTGATGCCATAAGTCTCTCCATACGCGCTTACACAAGCGCATCCAACAAATTCAGTGCTCTATCTGGTGAAATCTCGCCAACTGCCAATCGCTTCAGGATGGCAAGGCGCGAGTCGGGTGGATTTGCGGACTGTTGAGCCATATCCAAGCGCTCTTCAACAGCATCAACAAGCTGATCGATGCGATTTCTGACCGTTGGGTAGCTGACACCAAGGAGTGCCTCTATGTCCCTGATGACACCCCGGCAACGGACAAAGGTCAGCAAAAAGTCAAGTTGGTCGCTATCCAATCCAAGCAACCAGTGAGACCGTATGGATCCCGAAATTTCCAGATGACAATCTGCGCATGCGACTGCCGTTATATCAAGCCCTCCATCACATACTGGACACTTTAGATTTTGAATCACATCACACCCTATCATTAACTATTTCGTGTTTTCACACGCTAAACATCAATAATATTCACATTTCTGTTTATGGAACGAATGAACTCGTAATTCGGTAGAATTGAGCATGTTAATTACACCTGTTGTCTATGCCGCTCAAGCATCACAGCCATCCGGGACGCCAACGCAGCTCATATCAAGGCGTGCTCCTGAATTCACACTTATGGACCAAGCAGACCGAAAGGTTTCGCTGAAGGACTTCAAGGGCAAGTGGCTGGTGATTGCGTTCTATCCCGTGGATATGACCAGTGGTTGCACGCTACAGAATCGTTCGTACACAAAAGCTATCGATGGCATCAAAGCCATCGGAGCGAACGTGGTAACCATCAGTGCACAAGACACAGCCTCTAAACGACAGTTCTGCGAGAAGGAAAGTCTGACACATACATTGCTTTCCGACACCGATGGCTCAGTTATCCGGGCCTACCGTGTGTTGCGTGATGGTGGAGATCCGGCAAAGCCTATCGCGAAGCGTATTACCTTTTACATCAACCCTGACGGTAAAATCGTTGCCGTAGATACCAAGATTAAACCCGCAACCGCTGCTGAGGATACGCTGGCGATTCTCGAGCTCCTGGGAGCAAAGAAGGACGAAAAATGAAGACATTGTTGACAGCATCCCTGGTCGCGTTAATGGCCGTTGCCGTTCAGGCAGCCCCACCTGCACTTGGCGTGGGAACCCCTGCTTCTGTCAAAGCCGAAGTAGCAAAGCACAAGGGTAAAGTCGTTATCCTGAACTTCTGGGCGACTTGGTGTGGCCCCTGTAAGGCAGAGTTTCCAGATATGGTCGCGACTGCAAAGAAAAAAGGCGCAGACTTGATTACAGTGGCTATCGATGATCGCTCTGACTCCGCTATAGCTGCGAAGTTTTTGGAATCAAATGGGGTAGCCAAATTCGCCTACATTAACAAGGATGGCTCAGAGTTCGACCCTGGCTACTTGAAGTGGTTAGCACCAACAAGCGATAGTGGCTCCGTGGCAATTCCTCTAACATTCGTGTTTTCAAAATCTGGAAAGCTCGTTCAGCAGGCTGTTGGTGCACAGAGTGAAGCCGAGTTCACCAAGATGATTGATAAGGCATCGAAGGCAAAGTAAAGAGACAGAAGTAAGTGAAGTGTGCTGCGACTTGCAAATCAAGCCGTGGCACACAAATAAAACGCCCCCGCTGACAATGTCCGCTGGGGCGTTATTCGTTTAGACGATACTAAACTCTATCCGTGATAGCGTTTCATCACGATAACAGCATTGTGTCCGCCAAAGCCAGAATTGTTACTCACTGCGACTTCGACCTGCTGTGTCCGAGCTACATTCGGGACGTAGTCAAGATCACAATCCGGATCAGGATTATCGTAGTTAATCGTTGGAGGCAGCTGTCCACTGTGTAGTGCAAGCGCCGCGGCAACTGCTTCGATTCCACCGGCCCCACCCAGAAGGTGTCCCGTCATCGACTTTGTACTGGATACCGCAAGCTTATAAGCATGGTCTCCAAAAACCTTTTTCAATGCAGCGGTTTCATTCTTGTCATTGAGCGGGGTTGACGTCCCATGTGCATTGATGTAACCAACCTCTTCAGGCTGTACACCGGCATCACTTAGTGCGGCGACCATCGCACGGGCAACGCCCTCACCACCTGCAGCAGGCTGTGTCATGTGATACGCATCACCAGACATACCGTAACCGGCGAGCTCGCAATAGATATGTGCTCCGCGGGCTTCAGCGTGTTCGAGACTTTCCAGAACAACGACTCCCGCGCCCTCTCCAATGACGAAGCCATCACGCCCCGCCTCAAATGGACGGGACGCCTTGGTGGGGTTGTCGTTATACTTCGACGTCATTGCCTTCATGTTGCCGAATCCAGCAACACCGACTTGCGTGACTGCGGCCTCGGTACCACCGCAGATCATGACATCCGCAGCGCCACGGCGGATAATTTCAAGCGAATCACCAAGTGCATGCGCGCCAGTTGCGCACGCTGTAACGACTGTAGAGTTTGGCCCCTTGGCACCGGTGATAATCGATATATGTCCAGAGGCCATATCAGCAATCATCATCGGTATCAGGAATGGTGAAATTTTGGATGGTCCGCTTTCAACCAGTACCCTGCACTGGTCTTCGAGCGTTCGCAGTCCGCCAATTCCACTGCCGACCAGCACGCCAACGCGTTCTGCATTTGTCGATGTAATTTTTAGCCCGGCATCTTCAATCGCATCGAGGGCAGCCGCGACACCGAATTGGACGAAACGGTCCATTCTGCGACTTTCTTTGCGATCGATCCATTTGGTTACATCAAAACCTTTGACTTCAGCTGCAATTTGAACATCGAAGTCAGTAGGGTCAAAATGCGTAATTCTCCCTATTCCGGAAACACCGGCAATAAGAGAATTCCAATAGTCAGTCTTACCCACACCAACAGGCGAGACGACACCAATACCAGTTACGACAATACGCTTGTTTTGCATTTTACTTTTCTCCCCCGGCAACGCCTAATGTCCGCCACCAGGGGAGCCAGACGATTTGTTACGACTTGGAGTCGATGTACGAGACGGCGTCCTGAACCTTGACGATTTTCTCGGCATCCTCATCAGGGATATCAACACCAAATTCGGTCTCAATGCCCATCACGAGCTCAACCATATCAAGCGAGTCAGCGCCCAAATCATCGATGAAAGCAGCCTCGAGCGTAACCTCGTCCTCGCTTACTTCCAACTTCTCGACAACAACCTTCTTCACACGATCGAATGTAGACATAGCTATATCCCTTCCCTAATCCGAATCAGACTGTTAATCCACCATCAACGGTGAGCACCTGACCCGTAATATACGATGCAGCCGGAGACGCAAAGAACGCCACAGCCGCACCGACATCTTCTGCTTGACCGAATCGCCCCAGAGGAATCGTCTTGAGCAGCTGCTCACGTGCTTCCCCCTCGAACGCATCTGTCATTTGTGTATCAATAAATCCGGGAGCGACCACGTTAACAGTAATGCCACGTGATGCCAATTCCTTCGCGAGAGAACGTGAGAACCCTATTAAACCCGCTTTACTAGCAGAATAGTTTGTTTGTCCTGCACTCCCACGAAGTCCGTTCACCGATGCAATATTCACTATACGTCCACTCTTCTGGCGAAGCATTATCTTGCTAGCCGCCCGAGAGCAGAGAAAAGCTCCCTTAAGGTTGGCATCGATAACACTGTCCCACTGCTCGGTGGACATCCGGAGGAGCAATGTGTCTCTGGTAATACCTGCATTATTGACCAGAATGTCGACACGCCCAAAGGAATCCATTGTCGTTTTGAACAGCGATTCCACGCTTGATTCATCGGATATATCTGCAACCACAGCCAACGACTTTACACCTAGTGTTGTACATTCTGCGGCTACGGCTTCTGCATCGGCAATATTTGTCCTTGCGGTGATGACGACATCGGCTCCGGCAGCAGCTAGCGCCACGGCAATCCCACGTCCGATACCGCGACCGCCACGCCCTGCACCGGTGACGACAGCAACGCGTCCAGCTAATGCATTACTCATGATGTCCCTCCAACCAGCGCATCAAGTCCAGCAGAATCACCGACACTCTGGACATTTACGCTGGGTAATGTGCGCTTTACGAGGCCTGCCAAAACAGAACCTGCTCCAAACTCGGTGAAACAATCTGAACCCGCTTGATTTAGCAGTCGCAGTGTCTCCGTCCAACGTACGGGACCGGCAACCTGTTCAACCAACGCTGCCTTGATGGCATCTGGATCAGCAATCCAATCAGCGGTGACATTGGCAACCACACGAAGACGAGGCGCTGAGAACGCTGTAGCCTTGAGGACAGTGTCCATCTCGGCTGCCGCAGCAAGCATCAACGGAGAATGAAACCCGCCACTCACGGCGAGCTTTATCACTTTCTTAGCACCGAGGTCCTTTAGTGGCTGACTGATCGCATCGATCGCATCTGAGACGCCCGAAATGACCACTTGACCGGGGCAGTTATCGTTAGCAGCAACGACTGCCAAGCCGGATTCTACACAGCACTTTGTAATAACATCTGCATCCAAACCAAGCACGGCCGCCATTGCACCGGGATTTGCGGCCGCAGCTGCAGCCATCGCCTTGCCCCGAGCCTTGACGAGCTTGACTCCCGTTTCAACATCGAAGACGCCAGCAACGCATAGTGCCGCGTATTCGCCTACGGAGTGTCCGGCAACCAGATCGGCACGATAACCACGCTCTGCTGCTGCACAAAATGCCGCAACCGACACAGCAAACAACGCCGGTTGAGCAACGGCCGTATCCTTTAGATCATCAGCGGTTCCGTTGAAACAAATGTCAAGCAATCCCCCACCGAATGCAGCTTCACATGCATCCAATGTGGACTTTGCAGCAGCGCTGACATCATAAAGTGACTTTCCCATTCCAGGAACCTGTGAGCCCTGCCCAGGAAAGATAGCCGCGTTCATCATGGGTTAACCTGCCCCCAGCGCATCACATTTGCTCCCCACGTTAACCCCGCACCAAAGCCCACTGTGACGACAATATCACCCTCCTTGAGGCGTCCGGATCGAACTGCCTCAGTGAGTGCAATCGGGATACTTGCAGCGGATGTATTGCCATAGCGGTCAACATTAATGAAAACTTTCTCCAACGGAAGACACATACGGTCCGCTGCGGACTTGATAATCCTGATGTTCGCCTGGTGCGGAACCAACAAGTCGATATCCGATGGTGACAACCCTGCAGCATCGAGTGCAGACAAAGCGGCCTCACCCATTATCTCAACAGCAAAAGCATAAACAGCCTTGCCATCCATGTGCAGAAACTGGCGCTTTGTACCAACTGTTTCTGAAGTCAATGGTTCACGAGCTCCACCCGCAGGAACCTGAAGAAGGCACGCTCCAGCCCCATTTGATGCAATCTTCGCACCAAGTATTCCATCGCCGGGGTTGCATCGTTCGAGAACGGCCGCTCCTGCACCATCTCCAAACAGTACACACGATGCGCGATCAGACCAGTCCACGACACGACTCATGGCTTCCGCGCCAACGACGAGAATTCGCCGGCAGCGTCCTGTCGCAATGAACTGATGTGCGATGTCAAGACCGTAAACAAAGCCGGAGCACGCTGCGGAAATGTCAAAAGCAGGGATGTGGGCTGCGCCCAACTCTGCCTGAACATAAGTGGCGGTAGCCGGCAGCATATTCGTGTCACCCGTACACGTGGAGAGCACAATCATCTCGATGTCATCGATGGTGATGCCTGCACTTCTTAACGCATCGCGACAAGCCTGAACGGCAAGATCTCCGGTTGATTGATTTTCGGCTACGATGCGCCGCTCACGTATTCCGGTACGCGTCACAATCCATTCATCCGTTGTATCCACAACAGATTCAAGGTCTTTGTTTGTGACGATTCTTGTTGGGACATCCATCCCCATGCCAACGATACGCGCTCCAAAGGTCACGACTATGCGCCACCTGACATGATGCGCCCGGCATCCACGAGTTTTTCAACCACACCGCTACGACCAGCACGGACAGCTGCCCGGATAGCATTCATCATCGTGTAAGCATTGCTGCGCCCGTGGGCAATGATGGAGATGCCTTTGATGCCAATCAGTGGAGCACCACCTATTTCAGCGTAGTCAACACGCTTTGCAACTCTTCGCACTGCTTCGTGCAGAATCGGTTGATCTGGATTTTCAGCGATGACATCCTTGAGAACGGAGATAGCCACTGATGCCATCCCCTCAACGCCCTTCACCAGGACATTGCCATCGAAGCCATCACAGACAACGACATCGATGACGCCATCAAGGACATGGTTACCCTCTGTGCACCCGATGAAGTTGATTGGCGCGGCTTCCAATGCGGCGCGAACTGCTTTCGTCAGCTGATTGCCCTTGGTGTCTTCTTCGCCATTTGAGAGAAGCGCGACGCTGGGGTTGGTTCGACCGAATACGCGTTCAGCATAAACGGATCCGAGGATGCCAAACTGAACCAAATGGCTGAGCTGGCAGTCAACATTCGCCCCAGCATCCATCAGTAATGTTGGCCGACCCGTAGCAGTGGGCATCGGCGCAGCAATTGCCGGGCGCGAAACACCATCAATGCGGCCAATGTACTGAATCGCGGCCACAAGGCACGCCCCTGTGTTACCGGCCGAAACCGTGGCGGCAGCACGCCCTTCCGCTACGAGCTTCGCTGCAACCACTAATGATGCATCAGGCTTCGAACGAACAGACTGCATCGGGTGGTCACACATCCCGATTTCTTCGGAAGTGTGAACAATCTCAATTGAAGGGTGCCCGTCAGCACCTTCAGCAGCCAGAACATCGCGAATGGCGGCCTCGTCCCCTACGAGGAGCAGCTTGACGTTTTCACTGTCAGCACTGCCATCCCGTAGGAACTGGACCGCACCACGAACGACTACACTGGCACCATGATCGCCCCCCATCGCATCGACGGAGAGAGTTATCGCTTCAAGAGACACTGTGATGACCTGACCGATTAGCCGTTAACTTCGGCCTTTGGCGTCAGCCACTGGCGACCATTGTAGTAACCACAGCTGGAGCAGATATGGTGGGCACGTGCCGCAGCGCCACAGCGCTTGCAGGTCGTGAGGGTTGGAGACGTGAGTTTGTAGTGCGTTCGGCGCTTCGCTTGGCGGGTCGACGAATGGCGGCGCTTGGGCAGTGGCATGGCTATGCAATTCCTTTACATTGTGTAAGGTGCACCATTATTTGACGCACCTTCCAAGTTGGAGAGTCTATCGTGAACGGGGCAAGAGTGCTACTCTGATGTTGAATTTGCTTCCAGTAATGCGGCTAAACCAGCAAATGGACGTTGCGTATCCGATGGAAGTGCTTCTTCAGAAGGTTCTGTTGAATACGTGGCATGCCCCTCACAGTCATCTCCGCAGAAGGGTTGGAGAGGCTCCGCGAGGATCAGGCTTTGCCGAAGCAGCTCGGCAACATCCAGGACCGTTCCATCCACAACAGGCGCCGTGACATTTTGATCAACCGCGATGACATCCTCGTGACGCGTCGCAGTGTTGTCGGAGACAAGGTCATACTCTTCTTCCAGAATGACGGACAGCGACTCTTCATAAGGATTTAGACACCTCGCACACGGCAGAAGTACATTCGCAGTAGCCTTGCCACGCAAAACAAGGACTGCCCCTGAGTTTGTGAGAGATATCTTTCCGTCAACCGTTCCAGATACCGGGACATCACCGGTTTCAGGGTCAAAGCAGCCAATCGCCGGAATAGAAATCTGATGCACGTAGTGCATGCCGATTGTCCGCAGTACCTCAGCAATATCAATCTGGAACGATTCCGGTACCGGGACTCCATTCGATGAGACCATCGGTTGCGCGGGCGCAGTCCGACGTGCATTCGGACTTGGAGACCTCTTCTCGGGTCGTGGTGGCTTCTCGTTGGCAAGGTAATTCAAACGGGATGGCTTCATAGTGCTCCTAGTACGGTTCCAGACGATTACGGGTTCCACAAATGTCACAGCGACCGTCTGAAATTATCGGTTGGTACGTCCCGAGGTTCGCTGGTCAAGCTGTGCCCGCCCTTTTTGGATAGATGACTTGACGCTAGCAATGCGATGTCCAAAGTCATCGTGAATCATCCCTACCGCTGACTCCAGACTGTTCAGGACATCTGACGCATAGCCATCGGCACCGGCTCGCATTTGTTCGCTCTCCAGCCGTGCTCCGTCACCGATACGCGCCGCTTCCTCTTCGGCTAACCGGATAATTTCACGTGCTTGCTCCTGTGACATCCGTACAACCTCAGACTTAGAAACCAGGGCCTCTGCTTCGAGCCGGGCACGTTCCAAAATTCGTTGCGCTTCAGCACGTGCGGCATCGACAACATTGCCTGCCTCCGCCAATGCAGCCGCCTTCGTTTGCTCGGCTTCATTGCGCGCAGACCCCACACGTGAGTCAGCTTCATGGTGCGCAGCCCCGATGATTTCATCCCGCTTTTCGCGAATCACCACGGCTTCTTTCATCTCACTTGGAAGTGAACCGCGAATTTTATTCACAATCATCATGAACTCATCCACATCAATACGGACAAATCCAAGAACACTCTTCGCATCCTCAACCATATGCTCGAGGCGTTCAAGCTCACGCAACGTTACAATCGGATCCATTTGCTCTGCTTCCTCAGGACACAACTATGGTATGTGCCAATGCACGTACTCTATCGCCAATGCGTCACTTTTTGCAGTCACTGACCTCAAAGCGATGGCGAAGTGCATCCGCAACTACGGATGGAACCAATGGACTACAGTCACCGCCAACACGGACCATCTCCTTGACAATGGATGATGACAAGAACTGATACTCAGCACTGGTCATCAGGAACATCGTTTCCACTGTTGGGTCAAGGTGCCGGTTTGCGAGTGCCATTTGAAATTCATATTCAAAGTCCGAAATGGCACGCAGTCCCTTAACGAGAACCGATGCACCATGTTGCTTTGCAAACGCCACCAGCATCCCGTCAAAGCTCTCAACGTCTACATTGTGGAGATCGCTGACAGCATCCTCAATGAGCGCTACGCGTTCATCAGCCGTAAACAGAGGTGCCTTCCCAGCATTGCGCCCTACTCCCACTATGACTCTGTCAAAAATGCCTGCTGCACGACGGATTACATCCAAATGTCCATTTGTTACAGGGTCAAATGACCCCGGATAGACCGCAATACGTCGTCCACTCATGCCACAGCCCCCATATCCACACATTCAGTATATTCTTCGATACGTTGTAACAGGTTACGATAGTCCACTCGGTCAGAGTTTTGCAGAACATCACGGATGTCATCAGAAGCCGCGCTGCTCAGACCTGCATCGGTGACGAGGTTTGTCACACGCAGCTGAGGAAGGCCACTCTGCTTTATACCAATCACATCACCCGGCCCCCGTAACCGTAAGTCTTCCGTGGCTATTACAAATCCATCTGTTGTGGTTGTCATAACTGCCAAACGTTGTAAACCGATTTCTGTCGGATTTGCTGATGTGATGAGGATACAAAAGCTCTGTTGGTCACCACGGCCAACACGACCGCGGAGTTGGTGAAGCTGGGCGAGGCCAAACTGATCAGCAGATTCGATGACGATTGCATTTGCCCGTGGAACATCAACACCGACTTCGATCACTGTTGTCGCAAGCATCACATCTATGTCACCTTTGCGGAAGGCATCCATGACCTGTATCCGGTCTTCTTCGCGTAGCTGACCGTGCATCATGCCAAGCCGGATTCCCTTCAGCCAACCCTGTGACAGGTCTTTAAGTAGACCGATGACAGAATCAGGTGCATCGTCGCCATCCTGAGAAATCGCAGGACAAACCACAAAGGCCTGTCCACCATCGGAAACAACTTTGCGGACTCCCTCATAGACCTTACTGCGTTGCTCCTGACCGCGTACATGTGTTCGTATTGGCTTTCGTCCGGTCGGCATCGATTTTATTGTGGAGACATCGACATCGCCGACCGTCACTTGTGTCAGAGTTCTCGGGATTGGCGTTGCGCTCATCAGGAGCACATGGCAGATTCCATTGACTGGCTTCGTCATCAGTGCATTGCGCTGGCTCACTCCAAAGCGATGCTGTTCATCCACAACGCTGAGTGCAAGTCTTGGAAGCCTGACAGCGTCCTCCAGGATTGCATGCGTCGCGACAATCACCATCGGCTCGCCGGCGGCAAGCTGGTCAAGGATTGGACGTCGCTGCTTTTCAGCAACATTTCCACTTAGAAACTCAACGCGATATCCATGTGGCTCGAGCAGCCCTCGCAGGACCACAAGCTGTTGTCTTGCCAGCACTT
The DNA here is from genome assembly GCA_964606305.1 of uncultured Armatimonadia bacterium. Taxonomy (GTDB): domain Bacteria; phylum Armatimonadota; class Armatimonadia; order Armatimonadales; family Armatimonadaceae; genus CAIRTT01. The sequence goes on along the minus strand of CAZSGJ010000001.1, from coordinate 75,373 downwards.
CTGTTGGTGCGAGAAAGGCTCCCTGGTACCCGCTGGCCAGCGTTGCAAGCAGACCGGCCGCCGCGACTACGGTTTTCCCGCAACCGACATCGCCCTGAAGCAGGCGCAGCATCCCTGCCGGCTTTCCGAGTCCCTCTACTATTTCCTGAACAACTGCTTCCTGCCCGGGAGTCAGCGAAAACGGCAGTGCGTTCAGAAATGCACTGTACACACTTGGTGGGAGACTCACGACCGGAGCACACTTATCGGCGAGCAGTAGCCTCCGGCGCTGTAGGACGCCGTGAAGGATGAGCAGTTCTTCATAAGCGAATCGACGACGGGCGGCCTCGTACAGCCTCTCCGACACGGGAACATGCATGTCCTTTATAGCGGTCATGATGTGTGGTAGCTGGTGCTTCGCACGAAGATTTCCCGGAAGATAGTCCACCATCGTTGGCGCATAGCCCGACAGCGCCGCTTCTACCCATTCTCGAAGGTTTGCCTGTGACAGGCCATCGGTCAGACCATAAACAGGCACCAGCCCAAGGACCGGAGCATGGCTCCCGGATCCTGGCGCAATCACTGTGATGTCAGGATTCTGTAGGCTGACCTTCCCATAGCCACGTTTGACTTTGCCAAACAGCGTAATCCGCATCCCGGCAATGCGGGCCTGCTGTGCCGGAGAATAAACTCTTCTGAACCAAACGGCCTCCCCTTGGACTCCTGCATCATCACAAAAAGTGAGCTTAGTCAGCGTGAGGTCTCGCCGTACCTGGCGTTCGGAAAACGATTCGGCGGTACCCGTAACATAGGCGGCTTCGCCATCGGAGCAGGCCGCCAACAATGATGTCTTTGTTCGGTCCTCAAATCTCCGTGGAAACATCAGAAGCAGGTCTTCAACGGTCTCGACACCTAACTTGGCCAGCAATCGGACGGACTTTGGTCCGATGCCTTTGATAACGCTAACAGAATCTTGCAAACCCACGTGCGCATCGTACATCCAAAAAATCTGTCAACAGACGTGATAATTGGTAGAAATGCGCAACCTTAAATCCTTTGCCGCTTTGCTGGCATGTGCCATCCCTGTTATTTCGGTATCCGCTGTTGCCTCCGTCAGCCAGGCTGACCAGCGGCTCACCCTTGAGCAGCTTTATCCCGAAAAGTCGCTTTTGGGTCGTGGTGCAAGTGGGATGCGGTGGAGCAACGACGGGTCTCAGTTGATCTATCAGTGGTCGCCCTATCAGGCTGGCCTCAGGACATCCGTTGGCGCAGACATTTATCTGTACACACGAAGCACTGGCAAAACGACCAGAGTGACATCCCCGGAGATGTTTGCAGCCGTCGACCGAGACATCGCTAAAGTCATCGAGCAGCTTGCGGAAGAACAAAAGGTTCTAGAATCACGTAAGGGCCTGACGGAGAAAGAGCGGAAAGTGCTCGAGGATGCCGACAAGGAGATGGACAAGTCCCGTAAAGAGCCGCGTAAGTCGTATCCGGGTGTATCCGAAGCCGTCCTGTCAGATTCCGGTAGTGAGCTTCTTCTAACGTATAAGGGCGATATATATCGTCTGTCGTTGTCAGCCGGGGCGAAACCGGTACGACTAACGCGTACAGCGGATGTAGAAGCAGATGTTCGCTGGACTCCGGGTAATAAGGGTTTCACATTCCGACGCGGCGAGCACATTTATCGCCGGATTTTTGGAGATGTCATCGAAGCTCAGATATCGCCGGTTTTGCCTGATGGCCTGAAAGTTGAACAGTATTGGCTGTCAAAAGATGGCTCGAGGATTGGAATTCTGTCAAGTAAGCGCACAGGACCTGCTGCCAAAAACGTTAGTTATATTGTTTACCGAGACCGCTTTGCCGAGGCGAGGACAACGCCGCGAGACACCGGTGATGACCCGGACCGTAATGAGTCCTATGTTTTTGTGGCTGATACGGATCCCGATACAGATATCTCCAAGGGTGATGGCAAGCCGTGGCAGATTTATAAAAAGAATGCTGGAGAAGCTGGCGACATTGCAATCAGTAATGAGCCATTTACCGCCGATGGCAAAAAGTTTGTCTTTGTCGCCTGGAAACGCGACAAGAAGGAGCTGACTGTCAATGTCGCCACTCCCGACGACCGGAAAGTTAAGGCGGTATTCACAGACACGCATAACGGCGAGCATCGGTCTCCAAGTTTGTCTGACCCGTTCTTTTCCCCTGATGGCAAGCAAATCTGTGTAATGCTTGAGAAAAGTGGCTTCCGTCATGTATGGTTGATTGACCCAGAGCGTGAAGGAGCAACGCAGCTGACGAAGGGTGACTTTGAGGTCTACCCACTTCAATACACCAAGGATGGTTCGACGCTGATTGTCCGGTCATCAAAGGAAGATGCGGCACGCATGGACCTTTATCGCGTCCCTCTGGCATCCGGGGAACTCCAACGCTGGACGAGCGAGGATGGTCGCCACCGAAATGTTGCCTTATCGGCGGATGGATCGCAGTATGCAGCAATACACGGAAGTTGGACCCAGCTTCCGGAACTGGTTGTATCCGGCACTGGTGGGCGTGAGCGTCGCTTGACGAGTAGTCACTCCAAGGATGCAGCCGGAGTCTACCAAAAGGTGCCAACGACACGATTCACCTACACAAATCGTCACGGGTTGCCTGTACACGGCACATTGATGCTTCCAAAGGGCACAAAACCCGGTACACAGCTGCCCCTCCTCGTGTACGTCTATGGCGGTCCTCTTGGCGAAGACCATCAGGTCACAGATGGCCAGACGGACAGGTTTGGCATATATGTCACCGAAACGCTTGGATACGCGTATGCAACGATAGATCCACGCGGTACCAGTGGCCATGGTGCCGTATTTGGTAAGGCTAATTACGAACAACCGGGTGTTCCTCAGGTAGAGGACCTCGTCGATGGCGTGAAGTATCTCCAAGGCAAGTATGCGATTGATGCCAAGAAAGTTGGCATTCATGGCTGGAGTTTTGGTGGCTTCCAGACCCAGATGTGCTTGTATACGGCTCCCGAGACATTTACGCTGGGCATCGCGGGAGCTGGACCAACAGAATGGCAAAATTACAACAACTGGTATGTCGGTGGAGTCATTGGTGCAAACAAAAAGGCGGAAGAACTGGATCAATACAGTCTGACCAAGCTTGCTAAGAACCTAAAATCGCCCCTGATGTTGCTACATGGACTTGAAGATACCAATGTTTTGGCACAGGACACCATCAAGGTGTATCGAGAACTGCTCAAAGCAGATAAGGGTCACTTAGTGGAGCTCGTTCTGGATCCCACCGGCGGGCATGGGCTCGGGGGTGATATCAGCCAGCGTCAACGGATGCAGATATATGCCGGTTTTTTGGAGCGGCACTGGGGCCGCGTTCAGCAGTAGTAATGTAAGTCAGCGAAAGGACAGGAATGACCAATGCCAAGAGTTGAGAGTTCGGCGATAATCCCGGCATCCCGGGACAAAGTACTAGCCGTTGCACAGAATAATGAAGCATTCCCAGAGTTCATGGAAGATGTTTCATCCGTCACTGTGCTGGAACGATCCGATGATGGCCTCCGGGTAGTCAGTGACTGGGTTGGTATCGTTCCTAAGTTCGGAGCGAAAGTCAAGTGGACCGAAGAGGACATTTGGGACCTTGATGCCGGCACGTGTACATTCCGGCAGTTGAAGGGCGACTATGACCAGTTTGAGGGCGTTTGGACATTTACAGCGGTAGATGAAAATACAACGCGCTTTGACTGTCAGATTGACTATCAGCTTGAAATCCCGTTGGTTGGTCCGTTGATCAAGGCGATTATATTCAAGACGATGCAGAATAATGTCAATGCAACGGCAAAGGCGATGGCAGAGCGCTGCGCCTAGAAAAAACGGGGTTGCGTTACTAATTAGTGGTTAAGAAGTATTGATGCATCAGGTATAGCGGTGTATTGCTATCAAGGCGCTTGACCTTGCCGGTACTACCATCGTATACTTGCCCAAAGCATCGTCCGGGCGCACAGTGTGACGCCCCAACAACGCGTGAAGGTATCCAATATGGCGATCTCCCATCGATGGGCACAGTTGGTTTGTGGCGGCACAGTGGCTGCGACCGCGCTAGTCGGCGTTTCTGCCGCAGCCGCGTCTGACTGGCCTGAGCTTCGTGGTAATGCACAGCGTACTGGCGTCTCTTCCGAGACGGTAGCTCCTCCACTTGCGCTACTCTGGCGCTTTACGGGTGGCTATCAGAATGCGAACACCAGTGCAGCGGTTGTTTCAGGCAAGACGGCGTACTTCGTCACCAAGGGCAATGGTACTCAGGGTGGCTTTTTGTACGCTTTGGACATTGACACGGGTGCTAAGCGCTGGTCATTCCCTCAAGGAGAGAACGGGCTTCCTCAAAGCCACGTATTTTCTGCGACGCCGACCGTGGCGAATGGCAAAGTTTATGTAGGTGCATCCGATGGCGCGATGTACGTCATCGATGCTGCTACTGGTCAGGAAGTCATCAAGTTCAACACGGGTCGACCTGTGAACTCATCGGCGATCCTGTCTGACAATATTCTGTATTTCGGCTCCAACAGCGGCACGTTCTATGCGCTAAACCCTGAAACAGGTGAGATAGCGCCAGGCTGGCGTAAGAACTACGATGCTGGCGATGCGGTGAACTCTGCCCCTCTGATTGCTGACACGATGGTAATTGTGCAGTCGGCAGATAACACACTCCATGGCATCAAGCGTGCGACTGGTATTCCAAAGTGGAAGTATCGTCTGCCATATGGTGCGAATCCGAACACACTGACCTACGGTGATGGTAGTTTGTACATCCCATCCGGGCGAAGGCTGTTCGCGATTCTTCCTGCCAGCGGTGCACTCCGCTGGGCGACCGAGCTCCCGGAAGACATCATGGGTGCCCCGGTGTCCGTAAATGGAACGGTTTATGTTGCCTGTCGTGATGACCAGGGTGCAGGTGCAAGACTTTACGCAGTCAAGGCGGCGAATGGCCGTGGTGAATGGGATGGTCCGGCGCGCATACCGAACACGATTTCCTCTGCACCAGTTGTAGCCGGGAACTTTATCTTTGCTGCAGGTAACCGCGGAACACTTACGGCGGTTGACCGGGAATCTGGAAATGTAAAGTGGAACTACCGGATGGAAGCTAGCAGCAACCGTCCTGCAGTGACCGCCAGCAATTTCCAAGGGCAGGATGTATCAACTGCGAATCAGGCGGCGGCCAACCGTGATGTTACTGTCGTGGCACCGTTGACCATATCCGATGGAACGCTTCTTGTGGTTTCAAACGATGGAACACTGTCAGCGTTCCGCGCAGATGCTCCAGACACAACCGGTCCCGTTTCGACAGACCAGTTCCCGCGCACGGGAACCAGTATCAGTGGACGCCCACCATTTACAGCGGCCGTCAAGTTTGCTGACTTTGGCAGTGGCGTTAACGTAGACTCTCTCAAGGCATCCTTGGATGGCAAGCCTATTGAAGTTGGCTACGATGCACTAAAGGGCTGGGCATATTTCCAGACACAATCGACTGGAAAAATGGTTGATCCACCGTTGTCCAACGGTCGTCATGTGATTACATTCACAGTGTCCGACTATGCCGGTAATGAAACGGCATCGACGTGGTCCTTTGTCGTTGACAATAACCTTGCGCCGACCGCAAAGTCTGCTCCTGTGGCGCCGAAGAAAACTGACATCAAACCTGGTGGCGGCACCGGTACCGATGGTAAGGGAAGAACGCGTCCTGGCGCAGCGCCCGGTTCGACCGGAGCTGGTCCTGGTCGCCCACTAGGTGGACCCTCCGGATTCCCAGGACGACGACGCGGGAACTAATCGACACCAAAATCGTACTCTAACCTAATCATGAAGGCGGACTCCCATCAGGGAGCCCGCCTTCATTGCATTTGGAGCCAGTGTATGAACATAAATGTTGATGACGACCCTATCACTTTTGCCAACTTTATTCGCCTCAGTAGGGCAGAACTCCCGCCCCCACTCGCGACGGGTTTCGTCCCATATCTGGCAACCGTGACGAACCACAAAGATCTTCCTCTGGATTCCCTTACAACGGTGCAACGCACGCGCATGGATGAAGCATGGACCACTCCGGTTACAGATAAAGAGTTGACAAGCTGCAGTCGGAGAGGGGTTTACGTGACTTGGACAACGCCTGACGAAAGACCTCACCTTGTCCGCAATGCCCCGCTGATGCCAGCATTTCTGTTTGCACGTGGAGACATCCGTGCCGCATCCAGGCGGTGTATCGCCATTGTAGGAACACGGAATGCAAGTCAATATGCTGAGCGTCAGACGTACAAATTCGCCAAGTATTTGGTTGAGCGGGGCGTTGTTATTGTCAGTGGCGGAGCTGCAGGGATCGACACCTATTCACACAAAGCAGCAATCGATGCCCGTGTTGCAACCATCGCCGTGATGGGCACAGGACTGCTTCGGGATTTCCCCGCCAACAACGCAGACCTTTTTGATACTATCGTCGATTGCGGAGGACTCCTGCTGAGTGAATATGCCCCCATCAGTCAGAGTAAAGCCTGGAAGTTCCCTGAGCGTAATCGAATCATTGCAGCCCTGTCCCAGCTCACACTTGTTGTCGAGGCGGGTCTGAAATCAGGTGCCCTAATTACAGCTTCCTTTGCTGGGACATTTGGGCGGGATATCTGCGTCATTCCGGGTCCATTGGATGATGGAAACAACGAAGGCGGGCATGAGCTTATCCGCGATGGAGCAACGCTGGTTGTACATCCCGGACAGCTTCTTCCAGAGAGCCCAGGACTGTTCGATACCGGTTACGTATCAGAGCAGCGAATCGTTCAGGCACGTATCGCGTTGACGGAATCCGAACAACGACTGATGCACCTTATTCCCATTGAAGGTGTTCACCCTAGCGTCCTTGGAGAGTTATCGATGCTCCCGCTCGCTGAAACAAATGCTCTTCTGACCATCCTGGAGCTAAAAGGAGCGATTACACGCACACCACAAGGGACACTGAGGCCAGTCTAGGTTGCCGGGGTACAATGCATCGGAGGTTTACAATGGCCACTCAAAAAAAGAAGCCGGCACTCTCGGGCGAGGCAGCTCGCCTCCTTGAGCAGTACCGAAGTGCATCAAATGGTATCAAGCCTGTCGGCGCTGCCACGCAAAGTAATGGTGGAGGTGCCGCAGGAAAAGGCAGCGCTCCTGCCGGTGGAGCCTCGCAAATGCGTAGAAGCGGCACGCGCGGTAAATGACGACAATCCCCTGATACTCTGACAATCAGGGGATTATATTTTCCAGACAATCCGTCTTATCACTTACTAATCAGACAGATTGAAGACTTGTTTGGCTAATGATGTCCTGACATCCAAGCCACTTCCTGGCATCACGAATTCCATATAACGTCAATCCACTATGCCGAAGTAACAGTGCGGCCGTATGGACATCTCCAATTGCCCGTAACCCCGGTGCATACCGCTCTCCATCCCAGTAAGCATCACCTGATGTGTCAGCAAGCAAAAAGTCTGCCTGGACATCCCCTGTAAACTGATTCCCCACCACTGCAGCAGCAAAGACCACAAGCGGTGCGTTGTCACCAATTCCTATGAGTCGCACGCGTTGATGAGTTGACTGAGCTTTTGCCCAGGCATCAATGATGGCTGCCACCTTCTGTCCGATGACGGGTCGATTGTATGTCGAATGAAAGGCTTTCCACGGATCAGTTCCCGCTCCAATGGACGACACATCGATACTGATCACCGACGATGCAGTACTTGCGGTTGCACGTGCCACCTGGGTTGCCTTTGCACCGACAGCGATAATGGCATCCCCTCCGCTCGTTGCCTTCTGGACAACTGGCGGGACTACTGCGAGGGATGTTTGGAGCCACAATGTTGCGTCTTTCATCCACTTGGATGATCCAAGAACTCCTCTGGCAATGAATTGCTTGCGGTGCGCTATGGCCTCAGCGCGAAGTGCATTAACAACTGCCTTCTCATTTGGCAGGCCAACGTTCCGCTTAGATGAGAACACGCGAAGACGGTCTGGATCGAGCGATGTCGGCTTCTCAGTGACATCTGCATCCTTACGGCCTTGCAGCCAGCGGCACATCCACTTCGTCATCGCCTCACGACTTTCACGGTTGTAGTTATGTCCATAAGGGAACTGATCCCATGCGACAGAGCTTGCAGCACCGTAGAGCTGATACACGTTACGTATCGCCGGTCCTTCCACGGTTGGTGTGGTCTTTGACCAGTCACCGAGACACGAAACCAGAAACTGAGGTTTTGGTGCGAATAATGCGGCTATTTCCACATTGTCTGTGTCTACCCGTAATCCTGGAGCATTTTCACATAGACAGCCACCCTGCATGGTGGTTGAGACCATATTGACGGGCACGGAACATTGAATCCGTTTGTCAACAGCAGCGAGGAGGAATGCCTGCGAGCCGCCACCCGATGCTCCGGTTACACCCAATCGTTTTCGATCAACATCCGGTCGGCTTTCCAAATAGTCCAGTACGCGAATGCTGTTCCATGTCTGGAGCCCAAGCAGATTGACACTCCACATCCAATCTCTGGTCGTACCAGCCATTCCATGCCCCGCCTGAAGGGTGTCATTGTAACCGACCATGTCGTATGCGAAGACAAGAAAACCCTGTCGCGCCAGGGATACGGCGAGCTGAACCAGATCCGCTTTGCCAGCGGCCAGGCGTTCTCCCGATGCATTCCGCGGGACGTCAGCCTCACGCGTCCGTCGCCCTTCTGTCCAGTGTCCATGTGGATTTGCAATCGCAGGAAATGGCCCACCGGACAGTGGTCGGTAAACATTTCCACACAGCCAAAATCCATCAAGTGTTTGAATCGCGACATTCTCAATCTGAACGCCATCAGATTCAAACTTTGACGTTACGATAGGATTGAGGTCACATTTTCGCCGTCCGGGTAACAATCCACAAGCGAGGTGAATACGCATCCGTAACGCCTCTGCACGCGATTCCCATTCCTGTTTTCGTTCAGGTTTCTGGAAGAGATGAAACGTATCCAAATCCCGTGGCTTGTCCATTGTGGCTCTCCTGGTTACAAGATAGGTTATGCGGCTCCGAAACACGTCTTCAAATGTTTGAGGCTGTTAACTGCGATGGTGTCCGCATCCGGTGTGTAATCAAACACTTCAACGCTTATCCAGCCATCAAATTGCGTCTCAGTCAGCGCTTCTGCTATGGCGGTGAAATCGGTTGTCCCATCGCCCGGCCCGCGTCTGTTTGCATCATTAGCATGAAGATGACAACAAGAATCACCGTATTGCCCGATGAGCCCTGTCGGTCCAAGTTGCTCTGAACACATCGACTTGACGTCAAGCATCATCCCAATGTTTGGATGTCCGCAAGCCTTGACAAGTGAATAAGCATCAATTTGTGTGAGGATGAAATCGGCTTCTGGACCGGGAAGCGCTTCCGGACACAGGCAAACATTTGTGCCTTCAAGTGACAAAGCGACGGACAGAAGAGTCTCAATCGTACGCTTGATGGCTCCGGAAACGTCCCCATCTTCCAATGTCCGTGCTTTCGGAGACCCGAGAACCATGACATCCGCTCCGACATCGACAGCCAGCTCAGCCAGTGCCGTGAGATATTCTGCCGAAGACGCCCGAAGCACACGGTTGCTTGTATGGATGTGCAGTCCAGGTGGCGAAACGAGTAGCCAATGAAGCGCGGTGATTGTCAATTCATGATCTGCAGCGACGTTTGAAATCCATTGTCGGGTACCTTTGCTAATGTCCCGGCAGTCACTGGCAAATGTAAACGGTGCCAATTCGATTCCCGTGTAACCCGCAGCATGCGCCGCTGCGCAGACGCGCGGCCAATTTTCTGCCGAGCCGGCATCCGGTCCCCACGTCTCGTTACAAATGGAAAAACCGCGCAGTGTCATTCGGGGAGCGGCTTTCCACGGGTTTCAGGCGCGATGGCAATTCCGACGAGTCCAACGATGTAAACGAAGGCAACTACGCCTGCTGCCGCACGGAACCCACTCCCCGGGATACCGGAGTCAAGTGACTTTGCCAGCTGTCCGAGGACAAGAGGGGCAGCCGCTGCGACGATGCGCGCACAGTTGTAGCAAAACCCGATTCCCGTTGCACGGAGGCGGGTTGGAAAGAGTTCCGGGAAGTAAACCGCGTACGCCGCAAAGGGAGCCAGGGTAAAGAGTCCAAGGATGAACGCCCATATGAATGATGTCGATGAGCCATCCAGGTAGCGAAACGTCCCCTGCACCGCGAGAAACGCAAGGATAAAGGCACCAACCAATGCAGGTCGTCGTCCAACACGTTCACTTATGGCTGTAAATGCCAGCATCCCGATAAATGCTCCTGCCTGCTGTGTCATCGAGAGGTAAGCCTTGAAATGTGCCAGTTCCTTGCCCTTTAGCGGACTTACAAAGCCAACAAGATCCATCAGCCAGAAGCCGATACCCCAGAGGGCTCCAACTCCAGCGATGGCCAGGAGTGTGCCAGCAATGGTGTTTCGGCGTAGGGTTGCATCGCTGAACAATGCAACAATTGACCCTGTGGAGAGACCTTCCCGCTCAGACTTCTCCTTTGATTCAGCCCATGTCTCAGGCTCTTTGACAACCCTGCGGATGACAAACACCAGAACGGCTGGAAATGCTCCTACAAAGAATGCTGTTCGCCAATAGTCAGGACCAATATTACTTAGGAAGAGGGTGATGACTGCTGCCATCGCGTTTCCGACGGCCGACAGGGCCTGTAGTACACCGAGGGCCATTGCGCGCGATCGGGATGGGAAGACTTCAGCGACAAGCGCAGCCCCGGCCGCAAACTCGCCTCCAACGCCAAGTGCCGTCATGAAACGACAGAAGCCGTATTGGTATGGGTTTGTAACAAAGCCATTTAGACCAGTGAAGACAGCATAAATCAGGATGGTTGCAGCCATCGTCTTTGCGCGTCCAAAGCGGTCACCGATCGCGCCAAAGAGAAACCCGCCGACAGCCCATCCGATAAGAAAGGTCGATGTCATATAGCCACCAAGCTTGGTAGCTTCTTCTTTAGTGGCGTCGGGACCGAGAAGCGCCATCATCGATGGCTGGCGGACCATGTTGAAGAGGTTCTGGTCCATGGTGTCGAACAGCCAACCGAGACTCGAGATAATGAGGACTATCCAAGCGTAGCGCGGGACGCCTTTCCACCACGGTTGTTGAACATCAGGGGTACTCATTGGGCAAGGGTTACCTTTGGTGGTTTTGCGTACGTTTTTGCGACCGCGGCGATGTTGGCCTGGGTTGCATCACCGGTGTGGAAAAAGACTCTGTAAGCAAACGTTACAGACTTCCCCTTTGGAGTGATCAGCTGACCGGCTGTACGGTCGTTCTTTTTAGATGAATCGAAGTCATGCAATCCGAACGGATTCACGGCAAAGAGTCCGTAAGTACGAGCGTGCCAAGTCGTTGGATGACGCAGGTTTTGAGGACTGTCGAATATGGCAACACCCACTGGTTTCCCGCCAATCACTCCTGAATTGTCAACCCAGGCGCTGGCTTTGCCCCAAAGGGCTCCCTGTTTGAGGCCCTCTGCATTGATCATCGTGCCCGTCTTGTCACCCTTGATGATTTCAGGGACACGAATAGCAAACGTGCCTTCCTTGGTATCTCCCCACTTTAAGTCTTCAGTGGTAGGTGTAACGGTAATCAAAAAGTCAAGAAACAATCCGTTGGCAATTGGGGTAAACGTAAGGGTCCGCGTATCCTTCGCGATGGTCTTCCCTTCGGGATCATTCCAGTCAGTGGTGCTGGTCAGCTGTGCCTGGACCGGTCCTCCAGCGAGGACAGGGAAGTTAGTGTGGACGGTTTTCCCGATGCGATGTTTTTCATCACCGGCTTCTGTCCAAAAGTCGATACCGTTGATATCTCCGTGTGTAAACCACAATCCACGGTGATGCGGATGGTCTTCAGCTTCATCGGTGCCCTTCTCGACTGGCCACCGACGTGTCATATGCGTGTCATCGCCAAACGGAAGGATTGGATAGAGGTAAGGCTTGGTTGGGCCTGTCGAGACATCGTAGCGGGCGAGGAGATTTGCGCCGCGCTTAACTTCGGCATCCGCTCCGCTGAGGGAAACGGTTAGCTCGGGAGCATCCGGATTTGTGACCGGTGTGGCTACAAAGAGCTTTGACTCTCCGGCTCCGAGATTGTTGACCAGAAAGGTAACTTTGACTTTGTCTTTACCGATGGCATCAAATTGCGCCGGGATTCCCTGAGTCCCTTTTGGTGCTTTTGGGAGTTTTTTGAGCGATGCCTTTGTAACAACGATAGAGACAGGGTACGGGCTCGTAACGGGGGCATCGGCGGTAACGCGCACAGGCACATTTTGTGCCTGTGCGTTTGCCATTATCGCCATCGCCGCCGACAGACTGACAGCAACTTTGGTCATGAATGACACCTATATCTTTGACGGGACGGCAAAACCGGAGCGATAAGGTCTTGTAAGCAGTGTTGCGGCTTCCGCATCACCAACGATGCCTTCCTTTTTCGGATCAATATTGATGACCCGTCCAAGGCGGCCCATTGCGTTCGCCGTATCAACGCCATTTGCCTTTAGATGCTCGCGGTAGCGCCCAACAGCCTCCGCACCGTGTTTATTGCTTGCAAGCAATCCCGTCAGTTCTTTTGCAGGTACGGCAGGTTCTCCGAGGCGATAGGAGATGTTTCCGAGGTGACAGAGTGCACTGGAAAGATGCCCCTCGACAATTGGAGCATTGAGGTCTGAAACACTGCGGTTTCGAACAGCTTTGACAAAGTTTCCAAAGTGGTCTCCGCCTCCGCTGAACTTCTTTACTTCATTGCCTGCCTTGTCAAAGGCAAGCGCTAATGCATAGTTGCTGGAAAATACGACGTAGCCTTCCGTTCCGTAAACGATATTGCCAATAGCTACGCCAGTGAACTCGGGAGTGTCGAGACCACGCACCTCAAATACCAGTGTTTGGTCGCCGTAATCAAATGTAGAGACGACTGTGTTCGGCGTCTCGCCCTGGTCGGAGTAGCCAAACCTGCCACCCACAGTGTGAACCTTCGTCGGCAAAGTGGACTTACCAAGGGCCCAACGGGCGATGTCCATCTGGTGAATACCCTGGTTACCAAGGTCACCGGCGCCGTAGTCCCAGTGCCAGTGCCAGTTGTACAGGTAGCGATTGTTATTGAAGGCACGCTTGGGAGCCGGACCAAGCCAAATGTCGTAGTCGACTTCCGCCGGAGCGACAGAGTCAGCCATCATCCCAATCGACTTGCGCGGCTTGTAACAAAGACCACGGGAGACTTCTACCTTGCCGATCTTTCCGCTGTGAATGTAAGCAATCGCATCCTTAATCGCTTTATGCGAGCGACTTTGCGTGCCGGTTTGACAAATCTTGTTGTAACGGGCCATTGCTTCTGAAAGACGTCGACCCTCGCTAACATTGTGGCTGACTGGCTTCTCGATGTAGGCATCTTTTCCAGCCTGCATCGCCCATATACCGGCAAGTGAATGCCAATGAATCGGGAGTGCTGCGGATACAGCATCGACATCCTTGTCTTCGTACAACTTGCGAAGATCCTGATAAACCTTTGGTTTTTTTCCAGTCTTCGTCGCAACCGCTGCGGCAGCCTTTTCGGCAGTTCTTAGGTCGACATCGCAAATCGCCACGACTTCGGCATTTTGATTTGAGACGTAACCATCGACATGTGCCTTACCTCGGCCATTGAGACCGATTACACCAATCCGCAGCTTGTCAGCGGATGACTTCCTGTTCGAAGTCCTGGCCATTGCCCCGGTTGGCACCGCTACTGAGGCGGCAGTCAATGCGGCTAAAAAGAATGAATCAGAGAGAAACTCACGGCGGCTGGATGATGACATGGTGTTTCACAACCTCAATTTGAAACGGAATTGGATAACAGATTTCTACGTCGGGGAGGCACATTCCTTGACTTGTTAAGGAGTTATGCCTGCATCACTTGGCGAATGACATGTCCGTGGACATCGGTAAGACGACGCTGCGCGCCGTTATGGTAGTAAGTGAGTTTGGTGTGGTCGATCCCACAGAGCGCCAAAACCGTCGCATGGAAGTCGTAGATTGTGGCGATATCGGTTACGGACTTATGACCAAGCTCATCTGTCGCACCATAAGATGCCCCACCCTTTACGCCCGCTCCCATCATCCAGACAGTGAATGCATCCGGATTGTGGTCACGCCCTGCAGCCCCGATTTGATGCGTCGGCATCCGACCAAACTCAGTTGTCCAAAGGACAAGTGTGTCATCCAGAAGCCCCCGGCTCTTCATGTCGGCGAGAAGCCCAGCGGTCGGACGGTCTAAGATTGGTACGTGGCGCTCGTAATCTGCCTTCAGCGTTTTGTGGGCATCCCAGTTCAGGAGCCCATCGACACCGCTGGCACATGCACCGCAATAGAGCTGAACAAACCGAACACCACGCTCGAGCAGCCTGCGGGACAGCAGGGCATTTCGGGCATATGCGGCTTCAAGTGGATTCGATGAGTTGGTCCCGTAAAGCGCGTGTGTTGCTGGTGTTTCCTTACGCAAGTCGGTCGCTTCTGGTGCAGCAAGCTGCATTTTCGCCGCAAGTGCATATGACTTCATGCGTGCCGCGACATCTGAGTCACCCCCTAGGGATGCATTGAAGTGTTTATCGAGACGCTCCAACTCTCGTCGAAGCCGCACATCGGATGTGTTGGACGATCCAGACCCCATGTTCGCAAGAGGCTTTTCTGCATTGAACGCGGTTCCCTGAAATGCCGCCGGTAAAAATCCCGCCCCCCAGTTCGCCGGACCATTGGGAGGAAGCCCGCGAACATCCGGTATTGAGACATAGGTTGGCAGGTTGTCCGTCAGATTTCCCATCGCCATCGAAAGCCATGCACCCATGCTTGGGAAGCCATCCAAAACGAAGCCGGTGTTGATCTGGAGTAAGCCAGGGCCATGCGTAGAGGATCGTGCCGTCATGCTATGAATAAATGCCATGTCATCCGCGTGGCGGGCGAGGTTTGGCAGCATCGATGACAACATCTTGCCGCTCCGACCAGAGGGCCGAAATTCCCACGGTGGTCGCATAATTTTGCCATTGCCACCTTGAAATGACTTTACGCCTGTAAGTCCCGGCATCTCTTCGCCGTTCCGTTTGAACAGCTCCGGCTTGTAGTCCCAGAGATCAATATGTGATGCTGCACCGGGGCAAACAATCTGCAGCACCCGTTTCACTCGCGCCGACTTCTGTCCCTTTACCCCGGCATCCCGCATAAACAACGAGGCAAGGGCCATCGCAGGCGTCCCATGAACCATCGAACCAAATGGATTTGACATATTCTCTTCCTAATAGGAGATAAACGCACTACTGTTGAGCAAGACCCTTGCAACGGCTTCATTGCCACCAGCCTTGTGGACATCATGGATGACCGACGCTTCGACAGAATCCGGACTCCGCCCCATGAGGCGTTTGAAGATTTCCAGCGGGCCAACAGCCTTTGCCCCAACCAGACGGGCCTGTTCATTCACGAACTTCCCATTCCAGAGAGCCAGCGCCTGAAGTGCCGTAGTGGTTGCTTCACGTTTTGGTGTCCTGACAGATGACTCCGGGCAGTCGAAGGCACCGAGAAAACCATCCCTTACACCACGTGCTGCGATGCTGTAAATGCCACGTCGCCACGTTTCCTTTCCGGGCAGCTCAATGTCTGTAAAGCGCGCGACATTGACGACATCGTAGCCGTAGAGGCGGTACCCGGGACCGTACATCGTCCTGTCAAGATTTCCACAAGTAGACAGAATGGCATCACGTACCATTTCAGCCTCCATCCGGCGAATGGGCATCCGCCAGAAGTAGACGTTTCCCGCATCCTTTCGCATTGCAGCCGGACTGGCAAAGCTGGACCGACCGTAGGCATCCGAACTAAGTATGTAGCGATGCAGTTTCTTGATGGACCAGCCATTGTTCATGAACCACGATGCAAGATGATCCAGCAATGCCGGATGACTCGGTTCACCACCCATATTCCCAAAGTCACTTGGACCTGGAACCAGTCCGCGACCAAAGTGCTGCTGCCAAATGCGATTCACCATGACGCGGGCGACTGTCGGATGCTTGCCATTTGTCAGCCACTTTGCAAACGCAAGGCGGCGGTCTGCTTCTGATGCCTGCTCCAGCCCACACGTGCCGGCAGCAAATTCCATGTTTTTGGGTGCGGCTGGAGCGACGACTTCTTTGCGTTGCATCACATCCCCGCGGGCTAACAGATACGTAGGCTCCGGCTCTGTAAAGCGACCGGTATACGCGGCAGTCGGGCTTGACTGAACGGGATCTTTTGCGAGCAGACGCTTCCAAATTCCTTCGGCTTCATCAAGGGAGCTTTGCGTGGCAATGTCAAGGTTTTTCCGAATCTCATCCGGATGGACGTAAGTCACACCGGGTTGTCTCCCGGCATGTGTGGCCACAACATCCCACGCTTTGCCATCTGTTGAAATGGAAATGGAGTATGACGTCGGAACACGGTCATCAAATCTTGGCACAAGTCCGGCATCCCGGCTCCATACAACCCGATTCACCTTCGTAGGCTTGGGAAACGTCAGGGTGACGGTTCCACGTCCCTTGACTGCGGATATCCAGCTATTTGGATTTCCGAACCGTCCATCGTTGATGTGCTCCACCTTATGCTCGGAAAAGCCAACCAATGTCGAGTCGGGTACTGCGATGACGCCATCGGAGGCAAGTGAAACATTGCGGTCTCCGTTCAAAACCTGCAGCTCATCGATACACGGCTCGTGGCCATCGTTGGTGGACATTGCCTCAAAACGAACTGCGACAACCTCCCGCTCGCTAAACACTTCCTCGTTCCATTGACTGTTAAGTGCTGGACGTCCAGTGCCTCCCTGCGACTTTACACGTCCCTTAAAACGCAAACGTTGAACGTTATTGTGTGCGTTTACCGATTGTTGTAACCATTCAGAGGATGGCGTTGACTTTTTGATGGATGCCCGTGGCAGGTCGGTTTCTCCGTGATGGACACCTGAAAAGAGGGCCTCCAGTGCATAGAAATCCCGTTGCGAAATCGGGTCGAACTTGTGATCGTGGCAACGCGCGCATCCGATAGTCAAGCCCATCACCGATGCTCCAACCGTCGCTACGATGTCTTCCAAATCATTTGCACGTTGCTGTCGCGTTGCCTCTTCGACTTGGCTTGGGACGGTGTCATGAATACCAGCGACGAGAAAGCCAGTAGCAGGAAGGATTTCGGGGTTGCCCTTTCCGATAACATCGCCAGCAAGCTGCTCCTGAATGAAATCCGAGTATGGCTTGTCGTTGTTGAAGGCTTTGATGACGTAGTCACGATAGGGCCAGGCATTGGGACGAATGTGGTTTTGCTCATAGCCATGTGATTCACCAAACCGTGCAACATCCAGCCAAAGACGTGCCATCCGCTCTCCGTATGCAGGCGATGCAAGTAAGCGATCAATCACGTTCCGGCGTGCATTCACGCTGTTGTCGGAAATGAACGCAGCAGTCTCGGCAGCGGTAGGAGGCAGTCCCGTGAGATCCACCGTAACCCGTCGCAACCACACCGCTTTTGTAGCAGGCGGATTGGCTACGATTCCCTTCGATTTGAGGCCACTCAGGATGAACGCATCGACGGGGTGCTTTACGCCGGTGAAAGTTGGAACCGGCGGGTTAGCAACGGGGCGCAGCGACCACAATGCGGGCGCAGATGATTTCACGGGCAGCAAAGTCCGAAGTGCTGCCTCTTCATCTTTAGTCAGACGCCGGTTTAGCGGCATCGAGCCGGCGTTCAAGACCCTTTCGAGGCGTCCGCTGGTCACAGCTACCTGTATCCCGGCATCCGTCGAGAGGTCAACACTTCCAGCAGGGTTTGTCTTGCCATGGCAGGAAATGCAGGCTCCTCCAAGGACTTTTCGTGGCTTCTGGGATGGAAGCTGTTCGGCCTTCACGGGGACAAATATCCCTAAGCCGATTGGTAGCGCCGTTATCGCCATCATCACCATCGACGACCGCATTCCTGGCATTCAGACACCTCGTAAAACTAGTTGGTTTATTCTACAGGACATCAGGTAGCCTCTGGTGAACTAACGCGCATGCATCTCGTGTGGAAAACCAAGCACACGGTTGACGCTTCCACTCCCCCGCCACAGCAACCGAAGCGCATCGACCTACCATCGCCTCCTAATCGTCCAATCTTCAATGCACCAGCCCTTGATGCCGATATGCGCATCGTTGATGGTGTACGCTTGCCGGATGGTGGCTATGTCCTCGCTACAACCACTGGTCCTGTGCTGGTTCGGGGGGATTACTGGCATCCCCTGACAGGCGCGGATGGTGTCCCACGTGTTGACATGACGTGCATCCTTGTTGGCCGGGATGGTGCAATCTGGGGCGGAACAAATGAAGGAGTTTGGCGCCACTTCAACGGGCGGTTCAACTACTTCTGGGGTAAGCGCTGGTTAGTCGACAATAAGGTCACCGGCTTGTCCGAGACATCCGATGGTAAGATTGTCGTCCATACGCCCAAGGGATCTTCAACACTTTGGCAGGACCAGATTGCTTTGTCTGTCCTCGCCGACCACTTTGAGAAATTAACGCTTCAAAGGCATGACCGTGGAGGTTACATCACCGGATGCGGGCTAAAAAAGCAGGGTGATCCAAGCGCTGGTGTCATTCCTGAGGCATCGGACAATGATGGCCTCTGGACGGCGCTTGCGGTGGCCGCGTTTGCATTCAAGGCAGCGGTGACGGGCAATCCTGAGGATAAGCGTCGGTGCATGCGTCATTTGGATGCTATTCTTGAGCTGGAGCGCCTAACGGGTATCCCCGGATTTCCAGCCCGCGCAGTTATGACGGAAGCAGAGCGTCAGGCAGGCGTGCTTGGTTTCGATGCCAACGAGACGGTTCGCCTTGAAGGTGAAACCACCAAAATCTGGTTCAAATCTCCGGTAGACCCGAACATCTGGTGTAAAGGTGATACGTCATCGGATGAAATTGACGGACACTACTACGCCTGGTTTATCGTCGACTTTGTTTTCAATGATCCTGCCATTCGACAGAAAATCGCACCAGTTGTCAAGCGCGTCACCGATCATCTGATCTCACATAACCACCGGATGTTTGGGCACCATGGCAAGCGAACCCTTTGGGGCGAGTGGAATCCGGAGTCCATTAATGGCTCGCTCCAGTGGTTTGAAGAGCGCGGTCTAAACTCGATGGAATACATTACGTACCTCGCTATCGCCCATCGGATTACCGGAGACAAAAAATACCTCGATATCCGCGAAGAGTTCATCCGTAAGCATCACTATGACTTAAATTCTCTCCTCTATCGCGATGGATCCGCATGGTATCAGGTCAACCACTCGGATGATGAGCTCGCCATGACGATATGGATGCCAATGATTCTCTGCGAGACGGATCCGTGGCGTAAGCAGCTGTGGATTCGCAACATGATGACGGCCTGGGATGGAACAAAAGACAGCAGGGGCATTAAGCAGGAACGCTCCCCCTTCTACATCGCGCATATTATGGCGCTGACTGGCGATACCGATGCTGTTGGGACTTTGACAGATGTCCTTGGTCACTGGCCACTTGACCTTGTAAACCACACGATCAAGAACTCACACCGCCACGATGTCCAGTTAATGATGCATCAGAGTCGTGGAACCGAAATGTTCCTGACGAAAACATTGCCGCTTGAGGAACAGCGTGTGATGCGCTGGAATGGATCTCCATTCGAGCCAGACCATGGCGGCGATGGCCGCTCGGAAGAGGATGGAATCGCATTCCTCCTTCCCTACTGGATGGGCGTCTACTACGGGTTTATCCATGCAACAGACTAGAGGTTTCGCGGCATCGGAAGGTGTTGACATCTTTCCGTTCCATGGCTTACACAACCACAGTGCAGGCATCACAGTCCTTCCGGACAAAACGCTGCTCGTTGTGTTCTACCGTGGCTCGGGTGAGCGTACGGCGGATGATGTCGCGATTTGGGCATCGCGGCGTGACCGTAGCGGTAAGTGGTCTGAACCAGTGGTTGTTGCGGATACTGCCGGTTTCCCGGACACGAACCCGGTCATCACCACCGCCCCGAATGGCGAAGTCCAACTTTACTATGGGACGCAGCTGGATAACAACTGGGAAAGTACGCTTCTCAAACAACGGATAGGTCGTGTTCGAGGTACCACTGGCTGCCGTATCGAGTGGAGCCGTGACAACATCGTTCACCTCAAACCGGATGAGGAAGCGTTTCGGCGTCAGTATCTGCCTGGCCTTAGAACGGTTTATGCCGGCGCAACCCCGGCGGATGTATTTCCTAAGTATTACGCGATCCAAGAAGAACGCAGCCAAAAGCGCCTGAACATTCGTTTGGGCTGGATGGGTCGTTGTACACCGGTTTGGGTTGCTTCACAGCTCTATCTTCCTCTTTATCATGATGGCTTTGATGTCGGATTGGTTGCCATGTCCAGTGATGGCGGAACGACGTTCACCGCGGGTGGACCGATAGTTGGGCGTGCTGCTGTTCAGCCAAGTTTGGTTCGTCTTGCCGATGGCAGCTGGATGGCATACAACCGCAACAATGGACCTGGTCCGATGCGTATCCTGGCGGCCAAGAGTGTTGATGGCTGCAAGTCGTGGACATTGGCAACAGAGATGTCCTTACCGAATCCAGGTGTATCTGTAGCCGTCGACCGTCATAGGGATGGAACGTTGGTTTTAGTGGGTAACGACACCGAGGAGGGCCGGCACTCCCTAGCATTCTGGTGCAGTCGCGACGAGGGCCAATCCTGGTCGACAGCAACAACGATTGAAGCTGCGCCAGCAGGATCTGATTGGTCGTTTCACTACCCTAATATGGTTCGGTTACCGAGCGGTAACTTGGGACTGGTTTACTCCAGGTACGCGAAAGCGGGCCAAACAATACGCTTTGTTGAACTAACACAGAAACATCTGCAATAGTAACGACCGTTTAAAGCAAATAAAGCCCCGCCTTGCAATGCACAAGCGGGGCTTCCATTTGGTCTGTCAGTGTGCTTCCGGATAAGAACCCAAAACGGTCACAAACATACTCTGCTCCTCGAGATGCTTGAGCGCTCTCCGGACCCTGTCTTCCTTGATGTGCCCAGTGAAGTCCAGAAAGAAGACATATTCCCAAGGCAGCTGCTTGGTCGGGCGGGACTCAATCAATGTCAGGTTGATGTCATGGGCGTCGAGAGCCGCCATCGCACGCATCAGCGCGCCTGCCCGGTGCTGAACGGAAAAGTAAATACTGGTTTTGTCGCGACCGCTTGGCTGTGGCTGATTTTCACCGATAACCAGGAACCGTGTACGGTTGTGTGCAGAGTCTTCTATATGTGCTGCGACAATGCCAAGTCCATGGATTTCAGCGGCGATATCTGTCGTTATACATGCAGCATCGAGGTCCTCGGCTGCCAGCTGGGCTGAGCGGGCATTTGATGTCGTTTCGACAATCTCGATGCGTTGAAGGTTGTCACGCAACCAATTTCGACACTGCGCGGATGCCTGCGGGTGTGCATAAAGTCG
The DNA here is from genome assembly GCA_964606305.1 of uncultured Armatimonadia bacterium. Classification (GTDB taxonomy): domain Bacteria; phylum Armatimonadota; class Armatimonadia; order Armatimonadales; family Armatimonadaceae; genus CAIRTT01. The sequence goes on along the minus strand of CAZSGJ010000001.1, from coordinate 53,813 downwards.
CTTCACAGAAGTGATGTCATCTGATTTTGTTGCCAGATTATGCGAGACCTGTACATAAACTTCGGCACAGATACGTGCCTTACCCTGCGCAAAGAGGTCAAGCGTAAGAGGAACAATGCCCTCGGTGCTGTTTTCCACGGGAACAACGCCGTAATCGGCTTCGCCTCGTTCGACCTTGGCAAAAACATCACCGATAGTTTGTACAGGAATAAACTCGGCACTATTGCCAAACTTATCCCGGGCAGCACGGTGGCTGAATGTTCCTTCTGGTCCGAGGTAAGCAATGCGCATCGATGCTTCGAGAGCGCGACTGGCCGAAATGATTTCGCGATAGATTGCCTTTACCGCATCCCCTGAGAACGGACCGGGGTTGTTTGCGAGGAGACGATCAAAAATTTGTACTTCCCGCTCCGGTGCAAAAAACTGTCCGGCGGTGCGGGTTTTCCCCAAGCCAATCTCCTGCGCTAACTTCCCCCGATCTGAGAGAAGATTAAGGATTTGGTTATCGATTGCATCGATTTTCTGACGTAATTCGCTAATTGACATGAAGGCATTCCCACTCTTTACGAGTGTTGGATTTTATCACCGGGCCCGTTGGTTGAAATGAGCCGGGGGCTAACTTCCCGATGATTTGATAGGATGGACGGGAATTAAGTATGCCAGACTGGTTTAAACGTAGTAAGTCACCTGATGTACCAGAAGGTGCGTTTGTAAAATGCACAGGCTGCAACGCCATTCTGGTAACTAAGGATTTCGAGCGCGACAATAAGGTTTGTCCGCGTTGCGGGTTTCATCACCCTCTCACTGCTGATGAGCGTGTTGCGATGCTTGTCGATGAAGATTCATTCATCGAATTCGGCAATGAGATAGCCGCCACTGACCCCCTCACCTTTCCAGGCTATGCACAAAAGCTGACGGCTGGACATTCCGATGAGGCTGGTCGCAACGATGGCTTGGTTACCGGCCGTGCGTTCATTTCTTCGCGCCCTGTCGTTTTGGCCATCTCTGATTTTCAATGGGGTCGTCTTGCCGGCACCATGGGTTCCGTGTTTGGTGAGAAGTTCGCCATCGCGGCGGACATCGCCCTTGCTGAGAATCGTCCCCTGATTACGTTCTGTGCAAGCGGTGGAGCCAGAATGCAGGAAGGACTTGTCTCCCTCATGCAAATGGCAAAAACCAGCCATGCCGTTGCAAAGCTTCGTGATGCCAACATCCCATATATTGTTGTCCTGACGCACCCGAGCACCGGTGGAGCTGTTGCTAGTTACGCATCTTTGGGTGATGTCATATTTGCAGAACCGGGAGCAACGGTTGCCCTTTCTGGTGAGCGCGTCGCAGCACAGGCGCAAACGCAGAAAGTGCCTGCTAACTACCGAACATCAGAGTTCGCGCTCGAGCACGGGATGATTGACCGCGTTGTCCACCGTAGGGACATGCAGTCATTCATCACCCGAACACTGCTATTCATGCAATCACCAATCAAGTAGGACAAACCATGGAAGATATGACCATCATCGAGTTTGAAACCTTCTTGGTTGAACTTGATAAAAACATCGCGAAGTTGAAATCCGTCGCTGCCCGTGAGGGTGACACTGCGGCATCCAATGAAGCCAAGCAACTCACCAAAGAGCGCGCACAGCTGGTTGAAAAGTTCTTCCGAAAGCTGACGGCGTGGGACAAAGTTCTTCTCGCCCGCCACAAGGACCGGCCATACACGCTTGACTATGTTGCCGCGCTCTGCGATGACTTCCTCGAACTTCACGGTGACCGTGCATTTGGGGATGACGGTGCCGTTGTAGGTGGTTTCGCACGGATGTCTGGTCGTTCTCTAATGCTGATTGGTCAGCAGAAGGGACGTGACCTCAAGGAACGCCAGCGAAGAAATTTTGGCTACATGAAGCCGGAAGGATATCGCAAGGCTCTGCGGCTCATGGAACTGGCTGAGCGATTCAGCCGACCAGTCCTGACATTTATTGATACCCCTGGTGCGGATCCAAATGTGCCGTCTGAACAACGCGGAATCAGCGAAGCCATCGCAAGAAACTTACGTGAAATGAGTGTTCTCAAGACGCCGACCGTCGCGGTTGTTGTCGGAGAAGGCGGGTCTGGTGGAGCGCTTGGCCTCGCTGTAGCAGACCGTGTCCTGATGCTCGAGCATAGTTTTTATTCTGTGATTGCTCCTGAAGGATGTGCATCAATTCTTTACCGTGATGCCACCCGTGGAGCAGATGCGGCTAAAGCCATGCGCGTAACGGCACAGGATGCCCTTGAGCTTGGTCTGATCGATGAGATCATTCCAGAGCCGCTGGGTGGTGCGCATCTGGATATCGCAACGACAGCAGAGAACCTTGATAAGTGCGTTGGTAAGCACCTCGATGAACTGGCTGGACTGTCTACCAATGACTTGCTTGAACAGCGCGGTAAGCGTCTCCGTGCACTTGGAAAGTTCGAAAATAGCGTTGAACGCTGGAGAACTGCCGGATAAATCCCGAAATCTTGACTACGTTCCTTCTGGGAATGTAGAATGCGACGTCGTCGGATTGTGAGAATCCCATTGCACAGTACCGGGTAGGCCGGTTTCCGACGCAGGAGGCAACGTATCAATAACCGTGATCCACGCGGATTCTTCCGCGAGCGTGACTTAGGTCCACGCATCAATGAGCGCATTCGAGTGCGTGAAATCCGTGTCGTCGATGCAGACGGCAACCAGATGGGTGTCATGACACCCCGCGAGGCATTGGACATCGCTCGAGAGCGTGGTCTGGACCTGATTGAGGTTGCAGCGAATGCAGTGCCGCCAGTTTGCCGGATTATGGATTACGGCAAGTTCAAGTACGAACAAGGCAAGCGCGACCGTGACAATGCTAAGAAGCAACGTCAATCGGAAATGAAGGCCATCACGCTGCGCCCTGTTACCGATACCCATGACCTTAACATCAAGATTCGAAACATTCTCAAGTTTCTCGGTGGTGGCGACAAAGTCAAGGTAACAGTACGCTTCAAGTCCCGTGAGCTTTCACACCCTGAGTTTGCACTCGAGAACCTTCGTAAGATTACGGAAGCGGTCATCGCCGAGGGCATGGGTCTTCTTGAACGAGAGCCACTCACTGAAGGCAAGCAGATGATCATGATTCTCGCTCCTAGCCGTGAGGCAATCCGCAAAGCGACCATCGAGCGTGAGCGTCAGGCTGCGGAAAAGGCTGCAAGAGCCGAGCGTCGCGGTACCCCGGATGCCGATGGCAACTACCCTGATGCCGATGAAGACGACGATGATGAAGACATCGACGAAGACGGCACTGATGAGGACGACGACGACGAGGACGACGACGCTTAATCTAAGTACGAGTCTTACCGTTATTCACGAGCCCCATGGAAGCATGGGGCTCTGTTTATGAGGAACCTGGCTTTTCTCTACACCGAGGCATGAACTGGTCCGTCATCATCCAACCGACCGATGCAACGATGCAAAGGCCACCGAGGCCATACCAAACAACACTCCAACCGTAACCAGCCACTAGCTCGGCTGTACCCCTGCCAGCAAGAATTCCTGCGATAGAACCAACACCATCGATGATGCTTGTCGTCGATGCAACATTTCTCCGACCTCCAAG
>CAZSGJ010000001.1:0-50102 GCA_964606305.1 uncultured Armatimonadia bacterium | reverse complement strand
ACGACGGCACTCAGGATGGATGCCCCTCCAGCTCGAAGAAGGCCGGTGTTTACCAGATACGTTGGCATCCACTCGAGTAATGCCTCCCGTGAGAGGCTAAGTGCAACGCTAAGACCGAGTGCCCCCCAGAATGCTCTCTGTATCGACAGTGAAGCGTCGGCGGTGATGCTTCCCGGTTCGGTGTGGTCCGAATCATCAACAAAATCCACAGAGTCGCGTATGCGCGGGGCGATTGCAAGAATGCCCCCCATGCACAGAATGACAAGAAAAGCAACCGTGAAGAAACTCCATCTCCAAGGAATTCCGGCGCTGATCAATGCACCATGGGAGAATCTTGCCACAGCATCCCCAAGAATCCAACTCATTGAGCAATAACCAAGCACCCTGTTACGATTTGCGACGGATTCCGTGGATGTGACCCACTTCGACAGGGATGGCCATCCAAGCGTCTGTGCTGCCCGATGTGCCACTGAGCCAACAAACCAGCTGGCATACCCTCCCGTGGCCACGATGAATGTTGTCAAAGCAACGAGTAACCCCCCAATGACATAAGGTCTCGTAGGGCGCTCACGGTCAATCCACCTACCAACAGTTAATTTGCAGACCGCGGCTCCCAGCATCCCGATGGAGACAATGTTGCCGACCATCCGTAAGGCATCTGCTTGCGCTACCCCGTTAGCAGTTAGTTCCGTAAGCCAGACGGGACGTACAACACTGAGCCCGACACGGCATAGGTAAAACGCGAAGTAGCCAATCGCAAAAGCGATGGTTAGGACACGTGGGTGTAGTTCCTTGCGCAAGGATCCTAGCCGGTTACGAGTGCTGGAACATGGTTGATGTTCGGCACAAGGTGTGTTGGCAGGTACGGAGCCAGCTGGTCAACCGTGTGTGATCCTTCAGTAACCGCGATGACCCAGAGACAACCTGCTGCCTGCCCTTCCTGAATATCGGATGGTGTGTCCCCAACCTTTGCTACTGTATGCACATCTGTGATTCCAGTGCGGGCCATCGCCTCAAGTACCAAGTCCTTGTGCGGACGACCGTGCGCGACTTCATCACTGGCAACAGTTGCATCGAGGAGCTCTGCCCATCCGAGGCGCTCAACAATGGCATCCACAATTGGCCGAGCAAAGCCGGTGTCCAGTGCTACCTTTATTCCAGCTTCGCGCAAGGTGGAAAAGACCGCCTCTGCTCCATCAATTGCTGCGACCTCAGGACTAGTACGGTAATACTCCACCATCGCATGTTCAAAGTCGGCATAGACTTTGGCAACCACAATGCCCTCGTGCCCACGAATCAATCGACGAATGGCATCGGGTTTTGGAAGACCCATGACTTCATTTACATCATCAAAGGTGACATTAACTCCGTAGCCAGCCAGCGCCGTTCGAAGGGCACGGTTGACAACCCCTTCACCATCCTGAACCGTGGTTCCCGCCATATCGAACACAACTAGTTTGCACGCCATTACATCAGCCCCTGTAGTACATTGCGGACATTCTCGTCCCCGACACCCATCGATAGCGTCATCCCGGCGCCACCAAAGCCATTTACGACTGTAACGTTGGATATTGGCGATTCAACCAACCAGGGTCCATTCGGATTTTTCAGGTACACACCAGTCCAGCGCTCAGCGATTATGTTTGTCGGAACGGTAAAGAAGGTCTTCAAGTAATCGAGAATCAGGTCGTCTACTTTCGTCTCGGAGAATGGCATCACCTGATCACCATATTCATGCGAATCCCCAATGGTGATGGCATCTGTTTTTGCCTGCGAAAGGAGGACATGAATGCCATTGGCCAGCTGCTCCGGCCATTCCTTCGCGTAGCGCGCCTTCAACGCTGGCAGTGTTGGACAGGCCGAGAAACTCTCGTAATGCGTCAGCGTCAAGCCGGCAGCAAGCATTGGCCCGAGGTCGAATCCAGTCAGCGGCTCAGTACGCATCATCTGGAGCTTACATGGAATCAGACCGGCATTATCCAGAATCTCCGGGTAAAGGTTTCGGATGTCATGACCTGAACAGACAAATGTGTGGCGTGCGTTTATGGTCTCACCCGTCGAGAGCGTGATTCTGCCATTATCAGCGATGCCAACAGCCGTCTGCCCAAACATCAGCGTAACGCCGTACTTAAGAGACAAGTACTCTGGAATCTCTCGGATGACAACGCGTGGGTCGACCTGTAGCTCCGATCCGCTATAGAGTCCACCTCGAAGACCTTGTTGAACCAGACAGGGCGACATATTTAGACAATCAGCCGCACCAATCCATCGGACCAGTTCATCATCAACTTCAGCCAGATATTCGTGAACAACCTGTGCTTCGTCATCGTGGTAGCAGACGTGTAAAGACCCCGTCTCCCGGTGCCAGATGCCGCTGTCCTTTAGGAGACTATGCCAGATGTCCCGGCTCTTTGTTGCGATATCGCGGCGGTAGCCGACGGGCTGTCCAACCGGCCATAGCATCCCAAAGTTCCGTATCGATGCCCCTTGTGCGTAGATATTTCGTTCAATGATGGCCACTTTTCCAGCGGGGCCCAAGTGTCTGGCTGCCGCATAGGCGTGCGCAAGACCGATGACTCCTCCACCGATGACAACGACATCAAACGTAGACATCAGGCGACCTTGACCTTCCGATCTGCCTTTATCTGCATCATCCAGAAAACAAACGCAACAACGGCGCCGGCAACGGCGGTGAATGCTAAAAAGCTGAATGCTTTATCCCAGCCCTTTGTCGACATCTCGGCGATTTTCTGTCCGGAATAGTAACCAGCCAGATAGCCAAAGCCATCAATGATGCCGCTTGCCGTTGCCCCTCCTCTGCGTCCGCCAAACATCAGGGCCACGGCGCCAGCGAGGTAGGAATACGGAGCGAGGAGCGTAAAGCCGATGGCCGCGACGATCCATACAGCGAATGTACTGCCAGTCTGTTGGGATGCGAGGAAGAATAAAAGGCCAGCAGAGCAGACGAGTCCCGCGAAGAGAATCAGTCCTTTACCGACGTGACCAAGCTTGTCACCAAAGATACCCGCAAGTATGACGGCCACACCGCCCAGCGCCGGGAACCAGGCAGATTGGCTGGCAGCCTGATCTTTTGTCATCCCGATTTGCTCAACAAAATATGTTGGCGACCATTCGTTAAAGGTGTCCCGGCACAGGGTCAGGACAAAGGAAAGCATACAGACACACCAGAATGCCGGTGACTTGACAAGAGGAAGAACGGTTTCGATAACGCTAGCTTTGCCGACATCCCCGGCATCCTCGCCATAAACACTTAGCGGATCTGTTGGAGGGACATAGTCCTTAGGTTTGTCGCGCAAAAAGATCGCCGAAATGACTGCAACGCCGCCAACCAATCCGGCAGCGATGAAATAGAGGGTTTGCCATGCGATTCCACGACTGAATATTTCACCGTATACGCGACGTGCCAGAGCATCCCCGAAGAGATATGAGAGCGAAAGAATGCCAACAGCAACTCCATAGCGTGTGTATGGAAACCATTTGGATGCCATGTTCATCATGCCTGGCCAGCCGAGAGATTGCAGGAGGCGGTTCAGGACCCATGCAGTGGTGAAGATTGGGAGCGTCGCCCCGGAAGCGAACAGTACTGTGGCAAGCACGGCGCCGGCCATACCGACCAGCATGTTTGTTCGCCCACCAAGGCGGTCACCGATAGCGCCTGCGATGAACTTCCCGAAGGCATAGCTCAGCGTTCCCCAGGTTGCGATCACACCGAGGGCTTGCTTAGCGGCATCCTTTGTCATCCCCTGAGCGACGAGGTCATCGATAATCGATGGCTTTGCCACGCTGAAGTTTGCCCGGCAGAAGTAATAGCCAGTGTAGCCAAGAACCAACAGGACAAGGGTTATGATTTGCCCGCGTGTCCACTTTGCTCCGGCGGTGTCGTTGGTCTTCATTCAATACTCCTGAGGGGATGACAATGGTGTCAGACGGGATTACTTGGGCTCTCCCAGAGGCGTTGTGTATGCACAGGTAATTCCGCCATCCACCAGGAAGGTTGCTCCTGTAACAAAGCTGGCTTCATCGGATGCCAGGAACAGCACTGCATTTGCAATCTCTTTAGCTTCGCCAAAGCGTCCCATCGGAACGTGCACCAGCCTGCGCTGACGCTTCTCCTCGGTATCGAGATACTTCATCAGGAGCTCAGTACGCAGCGGTCCTGGGCAGAGGGCATTGACGCGGATGTTCTCACGGGCATGAATCGCCGCGAGTTCCTTGGACATTGAGAGAACTGCACCTTTGGAGCTGGTGTATGCCAGCTGCGGTGTGGCAGCACCCAGAACGGCGACAAACGATGCGGTATTGATAATGGTTCCACCGCCGTTACGGCGCAGAGCGGGAATTCCATATTTGCAGCCAAGGAAAACACCCTTGACGTTTACATCGAAAGTCAGGTCCCAGACATCTTCTTCCGTCGTTACCGCATCGTCATCCTGTGCATGGGAGATACCAGCGTTATTAAAGAGAATGTCGAGCTTACCGTAGGTTTCTTCGGCGGTGTCAACCATGAGCTTCGCATCGGCGGCTTTACTGACATCAACCTTGATTGCGATGGCCTCGCCACCGGCAGCCTTTACCAGTGCAACGGTTTCCTCAGCACCTACGATACCAAGGTCTGCAACGACAATTTTTGCTCCTTCTGCAGCAAAACGCAGACAGGTTTCCCGGCCAATTCCACTTCCACCACCGGTAACGATGGCAACTTTACCCTCAAGACGCATCATTGTTCTTCCTTACTGACTCTATGTTATTCTTCGTCATCCATTGTTAAGCGACGACCGATTGGCGGTCGCAGTCCTGCAGCTGTAGAGCGCCCCCTTGCATATCAGGCACGTTCGAAGTAGCGCTGTCGCTCCCAGTTGGTGACAACCGCATCGAACTTCTCCTGCTCTACCTGTACAAAACGAAGGTAGTGCGCATGGACATCCGGGCCGAGCGCTTCCTTCGCAAAGGCACTGTTCGCAAAGGCTTCGATGGCTTCATAGGATGTCTTTGGAATCTGTGGAAGCTCGCGTGCTGCGTAGACATCTCCATCGAATGCGGCCGGAGGCTCAATTTTGTTTCGGATGCCATCGAGGCCGGATGCAATGGATGCCGCGTAGGCAACGTATGGATTGGCATCGGCGCCGGGAAGCCTGCACTCAACCCGAAGGCTGGAATCGCTACCGACGACGCGGAATCCAGCAGTGCGGTTATCAGCGCTCCATGCCAACGATGTCGGTGCCCAGGACCGGGATTGATAGCGTTTATAGCTAGCCGGATATGGCGCATAGCAAACGGCCATTTCACGGGCATGCTTGATCCATCCACCCAGGAACCAGCGAAACTCATTCGAGCCGACTACTGGTCCAAATGGGATGTCTCCTTTGAACAACGATGTTCGATCACCTTTGTTCCAGAGGCTTAGGTGGAGGTGAGCACTTGAGCCGGTGTGGTCGTGGTGCCATTTCGCCATAAAAGTGAGCGAGCGATTTTGTGCTGCAGCGACTTCTTTTGCTGCATGTTTGTAGAGAAGGTTTCTGTCGGCTTGCTCGAGGACCTCGCTAAATTTCAGGTTGAGCTCCTGCTGACCAAAACCTGCTTCTCCCTTTGTGAACTCTACGGGAACACCGCTGGCAGTGAGGACGTTTCGCAGGCGGGCCATGATTGGTTCATGACGCGTACCCTTGAGAATGTGGTAGTCCTCCTGGTAGCGACCGCTTGGGGTGAGCTCATGAAAGCCTTTCTTTTCGGCCTCCTCAAATGATTCATCAAACAGCGTGAGTTCGTACTCGGAGCCGCCTTTTGCTGTGTAGCCCATCGACGCGGCCTTTGCCAGCTGGTCACGAAGCATTTGACGCGGGGACACCGGGACAGGCTTGTGGGTTCGTGGATCAAGCAGATCGCACAACACAATCGCCGTCTTTTCTTCCCATGCGGCTACACGAAGCGTTGCCGGGTCGATCACGGCATGGAGATCTCCGTAGCCGCGCTCCCAATTTGCGAAGTCGTAGCCAGATACTGGATCCATTTCCATGTCACAGGCAAGGACATAGTCACAAATGTGCCAGCCACTTTCGGCAACGTTTGACAGGAAGTAATCCACCGGGGTTCGCTTACCGAGGAGACGGCCGTAGAAATCCGGAATGACGATAAGGACGGTCTCGATCGTCCCATGAAGTGCTGCATCTGCGAGGGACTCAAGTGTCAAGCGACCATGATTGGACATAGATGTCTCCTATACTGTGCGAACAAAAACAGTCTTTAGCTCGGTGTAAGCATCGAGTGCTGACTTTCCAAGATCACGTCCGATACCACTTTCCTTAAAACCGCCAAATGGAAGCTCGGTATGAACACTATTGCTGCAGTTGATGGAAAGAACGCCCGATTCGACGGCTCGCGCTACGCGCAGAGCTTTGGCCATATCCTGTGTCCAGACAGACCCTGAGAGTCCAAAACGTGTGGCATTCGCCAGACGAATGGCATCGGATTCATCACTAAACGGAACCAGAATCGTGACCGGCCCAAAGACCTCATCCTGGAAGATTTCACTATTATCTCCCGCTCCTTCAAGGACTGTCGGCGGATAAAAAGCCCCCGGAACATCATCAGGTGGCATGACTCCACCGGTCAACAATGTCGCTCCAGCGGCGACAGCCCGTTGGACAAAGCCGTGTACCGTTGCACGGTGCTCCCGAGAAATCAGGCATCCCATTTCTGCATCAGCGTTGTTCATGACGCCGACCTTGGTCGCGGCTACGTTTGCCACAAATTTAGCCTTGAAGTCATCGTAGATGCTTGCCTCTACAAGATAGCGACTCCGTGCGCAGCAATCCTGGCCCGCATTACCCAGGAATGACATACACGATCCCGCAGCAGCATCCACATCTGCATCCGCGAACACGATACTTGGAGACTTACCGCCGAGTTCTAGTGTGACGCGCTTCAGTGTCGGCGTTCCAGCCGAAAGTACTGACTTACCGGCGCTCGTAGATCCAGTAAAGCTGACTTTCCTGACATCCGGATGCGACGACAATGCCTTTCCAGCATCATCGCCGCCCGTCACTACCGTAAGTACTCCTGCAGGAAGACCCGCATCGGAAGCGATTCCTGCAAGTAACAAAGCGGTCAATGGTGTTGCGGGAGCTGGCTTGAGAATCGCAACGTTCCCAGCGGCAAGACACGGAGCTAATTTCCATGTAGCGATCAGGAGCGGAAAATTCCAAGGGACAATCAAGCCACAAACGCCAATCGGCTCACGAAAGGTCATCCCGATGCCATCGGTGCGGTTCGTGATTGTCTCACCTGTTTGCAAAGAAATAGCACCGGCAAAGTACTCAAAGACCCGGGCCGCGGCGCCAACTTCCCATTCGGCATCGCCAAGCGGCTTCCCGGCATTCCGTGCTTCAACCGTTGCCAGTTCAGCGACGTTTGCCCGCAAGCGGGTTGCAATCGCCAAGAGAACTGCGGCGCGCTCCGACGGGGACTTACCGGACCAGATACGGGATGCAAAGGCAGACTTAGCAGAAGTAACTGCCAGGTCGACATCCGATGAGCTACACTCCGCAACGTTGGCGAGTACTTTGTCGGTTGCCGGCTCGATGATCTCTCTCGTTGCACCATTCGCAGCAGCAACAAAACCATTCGGACCGAACCAGACGTTTTCTTGTATCACGATCGACTCCTGATGTTTCCCATCAACATACAGACGAGAAAACTCTCCTTAATAATAACAGGCTGATGCCCTAAAAGACATTCACCAGACGCGTTCCAACGTCCAGTTTCATGCCGGAGCGTAAATGAAAAACCGGATAAACACCTTTCGCAGATATGTGCTAAAAAGAAAAGCGCCTCCGATAAACGGGGCGCTTTCATTATCTTGGCCTACTCTCTAGTCTTCACGGAACACAGCGGTTGCATTTGGCGTGATTGACCGCTTCCACGCAACAGTCGTACCTGGTGCGCGCCATGATTGCGATGGCCCCTTGAACCACTTAGCATGCCCATCGGCCAAAACGTAAACTGAGCCGCCATTATGTCGGAATCTGGCTGCACAGTAATTGTCGGCCCATCCAATCAGGCGTCCGGACAACGTGGGAAACCCGGATTCAACGGCCGCGCATGCGGTCGTGACGTCATCCCCGCCAGAGTTGCCAACAAAGCCGGCACCTTCCATGGCTAAAACGACTCCGGCAGGACCATCTACATTTGCCAGAGTTTGGATTCCATTTGGAAACCACCCTAGATTCAGTGCGCTTCGGTGCATCGTCGGCATCAAGTTGGAGTTATTGGTGTAGCTGAACGATTTGGAGAAGAATGCTGACTTGTCTCCGGTGAAGCGCTGAAATGGAACCGGGTCACCGGTTGCCAGCTGAAGATTTTGTGGGGATTGGCTAATACTTGGACATGTCCAGAGACCCGCGTCTTTACGTCCGACAAGGTTAGCACCGGTCGCACCGGCTCCAGCTTTCATGTACGGGTCTGTCAGGTCCTGCCATGATACTGCCGCCGTCATTCCTACAAGAACGTAGCTTCCAAGTGGGAATGTCTCATCATAGTCCTGTGCGTACATCAGGACACCAAGACCAATTTGTTTCATGTTTGAAACACAGGTCGCCTGTCGTGCCTTCTCTCTTGCCTGTGCAAAGACAGGGAAAAGGATGGCTGCTAGAATGGCGATGATAGCAATCACCACCAATAGTTCGATAAGCGTGAAGCCCTTCGAAACTTGATTACGAATCGATTTCATGATCGGGTGTTGTACTCCAACTTCCGCAGATAATGTTATAATGCTCAGGTCAGCCCAAGAGGAACTTTTCCATGGGAGGGCGGGCCATCCGCCACTTACCATGAATAAGAAAATTATTGTACTCGGTTCAGGTCCGATACGCATCGGCCAAGGCATCGAATTCGATTACTGCTCCGTCCATTGTGTATGGGCGATTCGCGAAGCAGGGCACGAAGCGATCATCATCAACAACAATCCTGAGACAGTGTCGACGGACTTTGACACCAGCGACCGTCTGTACTTTGAGCCGCTTACGGCAGAAGATGTCCTGAATATCATCGAACGCGAAGCGCCGATCGAAGGGGTTGTGGTCCAGTTTGGCGGCCAAACCGCCATTAATCTTGCGCGCTCCCTCGCAGATGCCGGTGTACGGATTCTGGGTTCATCCGCCGACTCGATTGATCTTGCTGAAGACCGGCACCAGTTTGAAGCGCTACTGCGTAAACTAAACATCCCCAAACCCGAAGGCCGTGCCGTTACTACCGCTGAAGCAGCCGTTACCGTCGCGAACGAGATTGGATATCCCTGTCTGGTCCGGCCATCGTATGTTCTGGGCGGTCGAGCGATGGAAATCGTCTACACAGAGGATGAGCTGGTCAATTACATGACTTATGCAGTCGATGTGTCGCCGAAGGCGCCGATTCTGGTCGATCGATACATCGTTGGACGCGAGCTTGAGGTCGACTGCATCTCCGATGGCGTTACGTGTCTCCTTCCGGGAATCATGGAGCATATTGAGCGGGCTGGTGTTCACTCAGGTGACTCAATGGCCGTGTATCCACCACAGAATGTCTCGGACATCACAAAGCAAAAGGTAGTTGACTATGCTGTCCGGATCGCAAAAGAGATGAAAGTTGTCGGGCTGATGAACATTCAGTTCGTCTGTGATGGCGACGAGCCGTATGTCATCGAAGTCAATCCGCGCAGCTCGCGCACAGTCCCCTACCTGTCGAAGATTACTGGAATCCCGATGGTAAAGGTTGCGACCCGCTGTATTTTGGGAGAAGCATTAGCGGACATGGGTTTCCCGGAAGGTCTTTACCCAGAGCAAAAGAACCCGGCAGTGAAAGCTCCTGTCTTCTCATTCCAAAAATTGGTTGGCGTTGATAACGCCCTCGGTCCGGAAATGAAGTCAACCGGCGAAGTGCTTGGTCAGGATGTCACATACCCAGGTGCGCTCTACAAAGCGATGGTGGGTGCGGGACTACGGCTGCCCATTACAGGGACTGTGCTCTTTACCGTGGCAAATGCGGATAAGGAAGAAGCCCTCCCTATCGCCCAAGAGTTTGCGGCAATGGGTTACCCCCTTCAGGCAACGGCAGGAACTGCTGCTTATTTTGCCGCAAATGGCTTAATTGTCGATACGGTTGCAAAGATTACCGAATCTACTGACAACCTTGTCACGCGTATCCATTCGGGACAAGTCGGCCTCGTCATCAACACGCTCTCCAAAGACAAGCGGATCGAGGAAGAAGGTCAGCTCATTCGCCGAGCTACCGTTGAACGCTCTGTCCCTTGTATGACATCCCTCGATACCGCCGCAGCGTTACTACTTGCGCTGAAGGCTCGGGCCGATGGCTCATTTGGGGTGATGACTGTTGATGAATACCTGACGGCTTAGTACACCTCAGGCAAAACACACATGGCAAAAGCCGCGATTTCTGAATTCTTATGAATCCAGAAATCGTGGCTTTATAGTTACCGGGAGTAATCAGCCCTTGATGGCACTGACGATTGCTGCTGCATCTATTCCGTATGCGGCGAGCAACTCGGCTGTTCTTCCGGACTGAGGCATCTCACGAATTGCCAGATGAGCAAATCGCTTTGGTGCCACTCCGTTAGTCGTCAAAGTCGCAAGAACAGCATCTGCTATTCCGCCTTCGACCCAGTGGTCCTCTGCAACTACAATCAAAGGAGTCTCACGGACTGCCTTGAGGAGAACTTCCGTATCGATGGGCTTGATGGAATAGAGATCAACAACACGTACGTTGACGCCTTCGGCAGCGAGCGCGTCTGCAGCCTTGATCGCTTCATGCAATGTGATACCGGCTGCGATTACAGTTGCATCGTTGCCTTCACGTACGGTGTATGAACCACCCAGCTTGACCTCTGTACCCTTGGCGTAAAGAACAGGCGTCGCTTCACGTGTTGCACGCATGTACGAGATACCCTTTGTATCGGCCATAAGTGGGATCAGCGCAGCGGCTGTGGTCGCATCAGATGGGTACAAAACAGTTGAACCGAACACAGAGCGCATCATGGCAATGTCTTCCAATGCCATTTGGCTTGGACCATCTTCTCCGATCGATACGCCGGCATGTGTTCCCACAAGTCGAAGCGATGCCCGACTGACGGCAGCCATTCTGATTTGATCGTATGCCCGGCAGAAGAATGCAGCAAACGTGGCTGCAAATGCTACCTTGCCCTGTACATCGAGACCCTGAGCAACGCCGACCATAATCTGCTCAGCGATGTAGCACTGGAAATGTCGTTCAGGGAAGGCTTTGCCGAAGAACTCAAGATAGGTTGAGTTGCCAACCTCGGCATCCACTGCAAAACAGTTCGCACGACTTGCTCCTAAAGCGGCCAATGCATCACCGAATGCTTTGCGGACGGCTACACTTTGTCCAACTGTGTAATCAGGCAGGTTCAACGGCTGATCAGCGACAACTTCCTGCGTAGGTTCGTCTACAGGCAGCTGAGGCTTGACAATGAGTCCGCTTGGATTTCCGAGCTCTGCGAGCGCCTTTTCAGCATCAGCAGCAGAGAGTGCCTTACCATGCCATCCCGGAGCTCCGGACAGGAAAGAAACTCCCCCGCCCTTTTCGGTTTTAGCCAGAATTGCAACCGGGCTACCGGTATGTGCAATCGCTGCAGCGAGTGCATCGTTGATGGCTTCAACGCAGTGGCCATCCACTTCAATCGCATGCCACCCGAAAGCTTCCACGCGGGCACGGTACTTGGAGATATCGTGACCAAGCGCTGTTTCACCGCGTTGTCCCAGCTTATTAATGTCGATGACTGCAATCAGGTTATCGAGGCCTTCCTCTGCAGCAACGGCCATTGCTTCGTAAACCGAACCCTCAGCCATTTCAGAATCGCCGAGGATACACCATGTCCGATAACTGAGCTTTTCGATTTTGCGAGCGGCAATCGCAACACCAACGGCGATTCCAAGTCCCTGTCCGAGGGAGCCTGTTGCAGCATCAACGTGCGGGATCAAAGGTGTGGGATGCCCCTCATATATGGAGCCGAACTTCCGAACGGAAAGGAGATCTTCCTCTGATATGGCATCTGCTGCGCGGTACATCGCATACAGCACAGGACACGCATGCCCTTTGCTGAAGATGAGGTGGTCATTGGAAGGATGATTTGGATTTGCGTAGTCATAGCGCAGGTAACTGGCTTGGAGAACAGCCATGACATCTGCGATGGACATACCCGATGTTGGGTGACCGCTACCTGCAGCAGTGGTGCAGCGAATGGAGTCAGCGCGAAGCTGTGCGGCCAGATTTTTCCACAACAAAACGGTTTGTGATTCAGGCATTATCAACAGGAAAACCTTTCAGAGAGTCCCGGCATTCTATCGTGGTGAGAATGTCGGGACTTACCGAAGAGGGTTTAACTATTCTGCGTCTTTGACAGCTGCCAGTACCTTTGCAGCATGTCCATCCACCTTTACCTTGGGAAAGACTGCCTTGACGACGCCATCCTTACCGATCACAAAGGTTGTCCGTTCGATTCCCATGTACTTTTTGCCATAGTTCATCTTCTCGACCCACACGCCGAAGGCTTCGCACACAGCACCATCCGGGTCGGAGAGCAACGGAAAATTCAACGAAAACTTACCGGAAAATTTCGCGTGGCTTGCTTCCGAGTCCTTTGAGACACCGAATATCACCGCCCCGGCGGCGGCAAAGTCGGCTTCAAGGTCTCTGAAGTCACACGCTTCCCGGGTGCATCCCGGTGTGTCATCCTTCGGGTAAAAGTACAACACGATTGCCTTTTCTCCGAAGTAATCCTTAGATGAGACCGTAGTTGCGTCTCCGGTTCGAAGTGAAAACTCAGGGGATGTTTCCCCGACGATAGGTCTGGCCATTGATTACTCCTTACAACTGCACATTGCTTTCCTGATAACACCGAAGTGACAACGTTGGTTCGCAAATTCTCGTTTGATTCAGATGATTACGAGAATCTATCTGCAATTTCGTATCTACCGTCGATTTTCATCCTGCCATTCCGTCTCTGAAAAGCCGGCCGAGTGATTGGAAAATCGAGCTAGTGTAAAGAGCAAGTCGCTGCACCTATTTAAGAAGACAAGAACTTTCGCATCGCTGGAGTCAGTCAACGTTCGCACAGCAACCCGCTCTGCACGTCGGATAACTGTTCTGGCTCCATGGAGAGCCGAAGCACACATTGTTCCGCCTGGCAGTATAAACGCCCGAAGCTCAGGCAGCTGTTCTGTACAGAGGTCAATCACAGACTCACACCAATCGATATCCGCCTGATTCAACCGTGGGACATCCCAAGTTGTCGTTTCCCGAGGGGCTGCAATATCGCCGCCAGCAACAAACAATCTTCGCTGCACCGCGATGATTTTGTCACTCATCCATGAATCGAGAACGTCATTTACATCAAGATAGGCATTCGCAACGCCCAGCCATGCATTTGCCTCGTCGATTGCACCCAGAAGATCAATCCTTGCATCCGCTTTTGAAACGCGCTGACCGTCAAAGAGATCCGTTTCACCAGCATCTCCCGTTTTCGTATAAATCCTCATACAAAACTCTATCCAAAGCATTGCAGTGACCGCAAGATTTCCTTAACTGAACAGCGGGCATCCCTAAGCGTCTAGGTACACGAGTCTGAGCCTGCTTACTGGTACACTGAAGCGGCTATAACTATTTCCGGGAACACTTATGAAACCAGCGACCATTGTCTTCACGTTTTCGTCAATCCTGATGGCAGGAGGCGTGCATGCCCAGTTGCCAGTACCTGCCCCCGTCCAGATTTCTGAGCCATTGACGCTCCAAAAGGCAATCAAGATCGCAGTAAGTCGGCAGCCATCCCTTGGCGCGGCTACGGCGAACCGACAGGCAAGCGAGGCTCGCCTCCGGCAATCACAGTCTGCCTATCAGCCAAGAGTAACTCCTACGTATACATTCCAGCAGCTGGATTCCACCGGTATTGTTAATCAGATTCTTCCTGGAGGAATCGTACAGCCCGTTCAGCAATCCCGTTCGGTAACTACCCGCCAGGAAGACCTTTCGCTCTCGCTGCGTTTGTTTGACACCGGCACGCGAGACATGAATGCGCGTCAGAGTCGTCAATCTCTACGTAGCAGCGAACTAGCAGAAGAAAACATCCGACAAACCGTTATCGGCAACGTAGCAGACAACTTTTACGCTGCACTACGGACTCAGGCGTTGGTCGATGTTTCCCGGTCACAGGTTGAGCGAACCAAAAACACATTAGACTTGGTTACCGCACAGATTGAGGCGGGTGTCGCAGCGAAGAAGGATGATCTGCAACCGCGCGCTGATTACCTCAATGCACAGGTAACGCTGCTCCAAGCAGAAAACAATGCGCAAATCGCCCTGACGCAGCTGCGCACAGCGATGGGCATTATCGAAAATGTTCCATTGGAGCTGTCGAAAGTTGACATGCCTGCAGCGGACAGAAAGTTGACAGCTGACGTTCCCGTCCAACAGGGCCTCACGTCACCTGCTGTTATCGCACAGATAGTCAAGAAAGCCTTCGAGAGCCGACCAGATATCAAGCAGGCGGAGATGACCGCAGAAATCTCAGCCACAACTGTCAGAATCGCGAAGATTTCTGCAGGGGTAAACGTTACCGCCGATGTGGCAGCACGTTACCAGTTCGATGCCGCAAACGATCCTCTTCGCTCTATTGGTAACAACCAGCAGGTCACGCTTTCGGCAACATATCCGTTATTCGATGGTGGAAATGTACGCAATGGAGTTCGTGCCGCTGAAGCCCAGCAACGCTCGCAGGAGTACAACGTTCAGACCCAACGTCAGAATGTTGCGCTTGAAGTAGAACAGGCTATTCGAAATCTTGAGCAAGCACGTCTCAGCCTGCCGGCTACGCAAGCGGCATTGGAAGCAGCCCAAACGGCGTTTGAAAAGGCAGTTGAGAGCAAAAAGGAAGGGATTGGGACAGTAGTAGAAATCATCACAGCACAAACTGCCCTTGTCCAATCCCAAACAAATGCGGTTCAGGCGGTCTTTAACTACTATTCGGCAGATGCGAGATTGGCACGCGTTCTTGGACAATCTGAGCGTATAGCCCAATAACCCGCTTGGATAATCCGAATCCGTGAAACCGTCACAAACCAATAAATCATCACTGTTCGCAATAGACCTTCGTTCGCTGGCTGCAACACGTATTGCAGCCGGCGTTTACTTATTTTGCGATGTCATCCAACGAATGGGTGATGCGACTGCACACTACTCGGATGCCGGCGTCTTCCCACTGGCAGCGCTACGCGAGTGGTGGGATGGCAAGCTTTGGTGGATGCTTACCATACATTCGCTTGACTCCGGCTCCTCCTGGCCAATGTTCGTGTTTGCTATCCAGTTGATATTCGCACTGTTGATGATTGTCGGATTTCAGTCACGATTTGCAGTCACGGTCTCCTGGATACTTCTTGTGTCAGTGCAAAACCGTAACCCACTTGTCCTCCACGGTGGCGACCAGATGCTGCGTGCCACGATGTTCTGGTTGATGTTCCTGCCTGTCGGTGCCCGATGGTCGCTTGACGGGTCAAATGCGCTGCGCCGCGCTTATGGACAACCGGTTCAGGAATCTCTGACATCGCTTGCAACCGCAGGACTACTCCTTCAGACAACCATTGTCTATCTCTCCACTGCCCTGCTAAAACATTCCAAGGAGTGGTGGTCCGAAGGTTCGGCGATGTACTACGCGTTGAACATCGGTCAGTTTAGATTGCCATTGGGAGCTATGGCCAAAGATTTCCCCCCCATCGTACTTCGCCTTTCAACGTGGCTGACATTGTTGTTCGAGATTCTGGCGCCACTGGTTGTCTTTTCAAAGGCTCCGCTTGTTCGTAACCTTACAATCCTTGCTGCGTTTGTCTTCCACCTTGTATTCATTGCGCTTCTTATGGATGTCGGCCCGATCAGCTTTGCGAGCTGTATCCTGTGGCTACCGTTTATTCCGGGGGATACCTGGGATTCTTGCTCCAAAAACAAAGTGCTTATAAACGTGAAGGCGCTGTTATCGGGGATTGTCAACCCTATCATTGCCTGGCGCGAAAACCGCGTTACAAATTGGGTACGGCGTGAAAAGCCACTTCCAATCGTTCAGACATCTGTCGTTGGTCAGGTAATGGCGGCTCTTTCGCTCGTCTACATTCTTCATTGGAACGCATTCAATCTTAACCCAGCGTTGAAGCAATGGTTCGTCCCCGTCGCGAATACGTTGAGGTTAGATCAGTACTGGGGGATGTTTGCACCAAAGCCTATGGCGGATGATGGTTGGTTTTCGATGGCTGCCACCCTTGACGATGGTAGACGCATTGACTTGTTTCAGGATGGTCGTCCGCACTCGTTTGAACGTCCGGCTGATGTCGTCCACATGCATAAAACAGCACGTTGGGCGAAGTACTGGATGAATCTATGGATGGAAAAGCACGGTAAGTTCCGAAAATACGGCGTTGCGTATATGCGCGATCAGTACCAGGCAAAAAACCCGGAGCGTGAAATTAAGCAATTAAGCTTTTACTACCACTTGGATGTCACTCCGGCTCCCGGGCAACGACGTGCACCTGTTCAACCAACTCTGATTTGGACAGAGACTTATGTCAATGCAACGGCGCCGCCTCTTGCACCGATGAACGACTGAAAGTGCACCGGTGCTGTTCAGACATTGATCAGCCAGATGCCGCTTGTGGACTCAAATGTCTACCAGACACCTGAGGATGAGCCATCAGAGATACTTCCTCTCCGGCATTGAAGCTGACTATGGCAGCACACTGAAACAGGCAATTACCCGCCGCACAGACCTTGGCAATGCTATCAAGTTACAAAACTATGCGACCGTATCAATAGATTTCTGGAGCAACTCCCGTGGTAACACGCTACGCGTGTCCAGATAAGGTCCCCAGCAGAAATCGGTTACTACGTGATGTCCGGATATACAATTGCTTGAATAGCGGTGGCCAGCCCCGTTGCCTCATCACAATCGATAATCGCAGCGTGGATGTGTGCTACTCCATCAGCAAGCGGTACCGGAGGACCAAATCCGGTCTTCATCCGCTGGATAGATCCAGCTACATTTTGGCCAAGAATAGAATCTCGGACTCCACACATGCCAACATCAGACAGGAATGCTGTTCCTCCCGGCAATAAACGGGCATCCGATGTCTGCACATGTGTGTGAGTGCCAATCAGTGCAGTTATGCGACCATCAAGAAACCATGCCAGCGCCGCTTTCTCACTGGTAACTTCTGCATGCATATCAACAATCGTTACGGTTGCCTTTGAGCGAATGCATTCGAAAGCGCGCTCAGTCGCGGTAAATGGACAGTCAGCGGGCGACATGTGCACGCGTCCGATGGTATTGATAACACCAACGATGACACCAGACTTTGAGCGGTACATACCGAATCCGCGTCCGGGCACGCCGATTGGAAAATTCACAGGGCGCAGAACACGTTGCTCCTGATCAAACCACTCATAGCTGGCTTCTCGTGCAAAAGCATGATTGCCGAGTGTAACGACATCAACGCCAGCTGAGAGGAGATCTTCCTGAATGCGACCGGTTATGCCACGACCGGCAGCTGCATTCTCACCATTAGCTATGACAAAGTCAGCTGCATAGTCCTTGACCATCCCGGGGAGATGTTGACAAACCGCATCTCTGCCGGGCTTACCGACGATATCCCCAAGGAATAGAATTCTCAACGTTTACGGTTCCGCGGTGTAAGCATCGGGTCAGTCTATCAACTGATTCCATCTCTGTGCTAAGTTAGCAGGGTTGGTTATCTACGAAAAACATTGAGAAGCGAAACGGCGGCAATAACACTCCCGGCAACACGGTTGAAGTCAAAGCGATTAATGCGCTTCGCTGGCATCACTTCGATGACATCCCCGTCCTGTAGGATCATCGCAGCATCCGTGTCACGGTCCAAGTCTGCAACTCCACTCACAAGCTTTCCATCTAATGACAGGCGTCTAACAACAACGGACTTTCTATTCGCACCGTCCAATAAGCCACCCACCTGACCAATTGCCTGAATGAGCGTCAACGGTGATGTGAGCGAGACGCTGCCTGCGTTACGCACTGCCCCGGTTATGGTTGCTTCAGCCTTTCGAATACGCTTAGGGACAATCACGGTGTCGCCATCCAGTAGCAGAATGTCATTCGTGAGGTTCCCACTAAGGAGCGATTCGGCATCGACATTGACCTCCTGAGTGCCTCTTCGGACCGAGACGCGTTTGGGGTCACCAATGGCCGTCACACCACCAGCCTGCTGGAGTGCCTGTGATAACGTTGTCCGGTTGCTCAGCGCAATGATTCCCGCCTTGGGATCTTTGATTTCACCGATTACGCGTGCAACACCGGCCAGCTGCTCCACCGACAAAAGGTAAACCCTGTCTGACGGTTCCAGGACGGGATTGACATCCGCCCCTGCGGCCTGTCCGGACAAGAACTTTCGATAATCGACAACGATCAGGACGCCACTACGGTCAAGGTGCACGCGGCTGGTGTCACTGGATGGTTGCAGTCCGGCTAAATCCAATACATCGGATAATCGCATCCCCTTTTTTATTGGCAGACTGCCAGGGCGGATGACAGCCCCGCCAACGATAACTTCCTTTGTCGTACGACCAATAATGTCAACAACGACATCCGGTCGCTTCAAAAGTTGAAGCTGAATAATCCGCGCCGTTATGCGCTCGGATGCAAACACCGTGGATGTGCCTGCGAGTGCTAACTGCCCTAGCCTTGGAGCGGTGATATTCCCGTCTGTATCCACCAAGTATGTACCTGACAGGTTCTCAGCACCGGCAACACGGATACGCACCGTATCTCCGACTTCCACTGGACCGGGGTAGAGCTGCAATACCTGCACAGATTCCTGTTGCGCTGATTGGGGGCTTGGGAATGGTTGTGCCGGGATGCTTGTCATCACGAATAAGCCCACAACTGGCATCGTCAACTTGACATTCATCTCAAATCACTTCTCCGTCGAATCAAAGCAAACGGGTAGACTGTATTCTGCATGAATACCTCAGATACACCGAATGATACTGTCGCACACGTACGTACCGCTTTGCAAACCGTAATTGACCCAGATCTTGGGAGAGACCTTGTTTCATTAGGAATGATAAAGGACATTATCGTTGATGATGGAATAGCAAAATTCACGGTTGTACTCACAACGCCCGCCTGTCCACTTAAGGATTTCCTGGAGGGACAGTGTCGGGATGCTGCAATGACTGTACCGGGCATCACTGCGGTCAACATTTCCATGACATCAAAAGTCGTCAGCAAGCGCCCGATGGGTGGAGCGATCCTTCCGGAAGTCAAACATGTGATTGCGATCGCGAGTGGAAAAGGCGGCGTAGGTAAGTCAACTGTTTGTGCAAATCTCGCCATTGCGCTGGCTCAGGCTGGTGCAGCGGTTGGCGTCATGGATGCCGACGTTTACGGTCCGACGATTCCTATGTTGATGGGTGTCGACGACGAGGTTCTTGAGCAGACAACGTACGAGGGCCCGGACGGTAACCCCATAAAGAAGCTGTTACCCGTGTATCGCCACGGCGTAAACATTGTGTCGATGGGATTTCTCATTGAACCGGGGCAACCTGTGGTGTGGCGCGGTCCGATGTTGGGAAAGGTTGTCAATCAGTTCCTTGGCGATGTGGCCTGGGGTCCGCTGGATTACCTTCTGGTGGATTTACCACCAGGTACCGGCGATGTAACGATGAGCCTTTGCGAGGCAATTCCGCTGACGGGTGCCGTCATTGTGACCACTCCACAGGATGTTGCTGCATCTATTGCGGTCAAAAGTCTCCGCGCATTTCAGCGCTTTAACGTGCCTATTCTTGGAATCGTCGAGAACATGGCATACTTTGTTGCACCTGACACAGGTAAGCATTACCAAATCTTTGGACATGGTGGCGGCCAGGCAGCGGCAGAGGAGCTCAAGGTGCCATTCCTTGGAGAGCTCCCGCTGGACATGCCGATGCGCCGCGCGGGAGATGAAGGCGACCCGATCCTGACGACACATCCAGAGAGCGAACAGTCCATCTACTTGAAAGAGATTGCTGGTAAGCTTGCCCGCCAGATCAGTATTGAGAGCCGCAAGTTCCGGCCATTAAACGTCGTCTGATGGATGACTGTCTGTCAATGGTTTTCTACTAAGTAGATCATCAGCAATGGATGTTGCAATATCCTTTGCTTCATTGTCAGCCTCTTGTGTTGCTACCTGAACATCGGAGGCTGCCGGCTTGACGCCGCGGATGTAATACGCCTCTGCTACCTTGCCAACCGCGACAGTTCCAGACCAGGCAATGACGCCCTTCAGGACGACGCCTGCCCCGGCAGGTACCCAACCAGCCGCTTGTCTTGCGACGGTTCGCCACCCGAATGCTGCGCCAACGGTGGATAGAATCTCCTTGACCTGGGTGGTAATTCCCGGCCTCTGTCCGTAGATAGCACCAAGCCGTAAGACCATCATTGTCTGGTTTTTTGTAAGGACGATCAGATCGGCGAATGACGATGCAGGCAAAAATGGTGCCGTTATCGGCAGGATACCGGGGATTGCCGAAAGCATGGCAAACTGCAGGTTGGCAAGGGCCACACTCTTGACGACCCAGGTTGCCGCAGCACTTCTTAGGCCTGGAAAGCGACGCCCGAGGGCAACGGAGAGGTCTGGTCGCAGCTCCATCATGCGGGCTGCACACGTATCAAATGTACCTGTATACGAAATGCTGGCAGCGTCACGCATTCCAAGACGACTACTGTCGGCACTAACATACAATCGAAAAGCAAATAACCGTGCCGTTGTGGAATCCGGAGGCTCAGGGAAGTGCGTAACGTACGGACTACCAGCCTCGTCGCCGCAAAGCATCTGTATCGTAGTCTGGGACGTGGCTAAATCGCCGATGACAGCAATCCGTGCCTCACGCATTGCTTCGGTGGTCACTACCCGGGGGCTGACTTCAGACACAATCCTCCACCACGACATTGCAGTGCCTGCGGCATCCGTCCAGAGGATTCCCATGATTTGTTACCGACCTAGTGACATGTAAGGAGATCTTGAGATGTCCATTAGTTCTCTAACCAACGGCAACATCCCGGGGTCTGCGTCGTAGAGCCATTCGTTCAACGCTACAGGATCAATGTCTTCGCGTTCACTCTCCATTAGCCTGCGGACGATACCTTTATCACACCGTCGTGCCAAGTCATCAATGGTGGCAATGTCTGGATGGAGCGAAGTCCTGCGGTCCCAACGTTGCTTTCCATCGGATTCCTCATTGCTATCAAATGCAAAGCACCACGTGTAGAACAGTTGGTAGACAGTGGAGTTAACAGATTCCCACGGAACGCTTGGGCGCTCTGCTTCAAACCAGGCGTGGAGTCGGTCCTTAGCTTCTTTGAGGCTCATCGGTTCAACATTTTCCGATCGGAACATGTTGTACAAAGTGTCGAGGACGGCCTTTCGGTCGACGTAAGGCACATGCCTGAAATTAAGATCCCTTAGGACGGTTCGATAACGCTCAGCAAGCGGTGAAAACGTCAGCGGTTGTGGCAAGGATTTGGCAAGATCTTCATATGCTTCCGCCCATGTCAGACCCATTGCAGCAGACAAAGTGGTTGGGCACACAATAAACCCGGCTGATTCATCCGGAACCAAACGAATTTCGCGTCCATAGCGGCTAAGAAAAGCAGCAAATGTCCCGCAGCCAAACTGGGACTCCAGAAAGCCGGGGCAGGCCGTTTCGACTGCCACACGCAGTTCTCGAAGTGCAACTGGCACATTGCCACAGGCATCCATAGCATCTGCGATTAACCGTGGTGGATCTGCAACGACACTTGCACCTGAGGCGGCCCTTGGATTTACCCACTGACGGTCAACGATGTCATCGTAGTAAATGAAACCATCACAGGCCTTCGCCAGGTATGCGCTTGAATTCGCCCTAACCCCGAGTCCAAGAACATGGCGTCCAAGCTCGCGCAGCTTCATCACCAGTGGAGTGAAGTCACTATCGCCAGACACAATTGCCACATGGGTGATTTCAGAGTGTCTTAATGCCGTTTCCATAGCATCGATAGCAATACGGATATCGGCACCATTTTTACCCCGCTGCGTCAGATGAAACGTCTGGACTGGTTCTGTGGCGTTATCCAACAAGTCGCTTCTGTAATCACGACAGTATCCCCAGTCAGCATAAGCTCGCTTGACGATTATGCGACCATTGGTGCTATCGAGAATCGCCTGCAACATACGGTGGATGTCCACACGGGATGGCTCAAACTGTTCCTCGATGCTTCGACGAATGTTATCGAAGTCAATGAAAACGGCTACTTTGACATCTTGCGTGGATCGTTCCATTACTGTGTTGCGTGCTTCTTAGTCTTGTTACGGAACTTTGCGAACGAAAGTTCGCCACGTCCAAAGATACCCTGTGGTCGGACAAGCATCATCACTATGAGAAGCAATGCGTACGTGACCAATCGGTACTGATTGAACTGTGCACCAAGCGAGGAGCGAAGAATTTCCGGCAGAGCTGTCAAGACGACTGCACTCAGGATTGAGCCTGTAACAGACCCGAGTCCACCAAGAACAACAATCGTGACGAAGTCGAACGATCGCACGAAGTTGAAGCTGCTGATGAGAATCGTTTGCTCATAGTGAGCAAAGAGTGCACCGCCGACGCCAGCAAAGAACGATCCAATGACAAAGGCGTTAACTTTTGTTCGGGTGGTATCTATTCCCACAGCCTGTGCTGCAACTTCGTCCTCACGAACAGCGAGGTACTGCAACCCTGAGATTGAGAATCGGAGGTTTCGTGCAAAGAGGATTACAGCGATCGCAACGCCAAACACCCAGAAGAAATTGGTGATCGCTGGAACCGAGACACCGATGTCGAGGTTTCCGCTGAACCCGCGAGGTCCGCCGACAGCATCATTGTTTTCCACGATCACACGGATGATTTCGCCAAACCCCAACGTCACGATTGCAAGATAGTCACCCCGAAGTCGCAAGCTTGGAAGTCCGACTACATAGCCAATGAGCGCAGCCGCAAGGCCACCGGCGAGCATCGATGCAATCATCGGCCCCGCACCAACAGCAAGGGACATCCAACCGGTACCAATCTGTCCATCTTTCGGCAGATGCCCAAAGATGTCATTGTGACCATAGACAGTCAGCGCAGCACCGACATAGGCACCAACGGCCTGAAAGCCAGCATGACCGATTGAAAACTGCCCCGTGAATCCGTTTATGAGATTCAACGACACCGCCATTATTACGGCAATCCCCGATAGCATCAGGACACGGTAAACAAGGTCATCCATGTAAACAGGAAGCATTACAGACAGGGTTGCCAGTACTCCGATAACTGCCAAGGCGATGACATAGTTGATTGGTTTTGTCATCTCAGACTTTCTCCGGCGTGTTCTTACCAAGCAGTCCTGCAGGACGAATCAGGAGGACAAGAATGAGAATCAGGAATGCCACAGCATCCGTCCAGCGGCTCGGATCAAAGTCCGTTGCACCAAACTTGATGTGCGGTGCGCCTTTGATAAACGACTCCGAGATTCCCATGAGCAACCCGCCGAGCATCGCACCCGGTATAGAACCGATGCCGCCAACAACGGCAGCCACGAATGCCTTGAGGCCCATCTGAACGCCCATAAGGGGGAGCAGACTCTTGAAGGTCAATCCACCAAACAAAACACCGCCTGCAGCCGCAAGTGCTGCACCGATGCTAAATGTAAACGCGATGACATTGTCCGTCGGGATACCCATTAGACCGGCAGCATCAAAGTCATGCGAAACAGCACGCATCGCCTTACCCATTTTGGTTTTCTGGACGATGTACCAAAGGACGGCAACCAACACTGCAGAGACCACTACCATCACAAGCTGGTGCTTGGAAATGGTGATGCCGCCTGCCTGGATCGTTGAGTCCGGTCCAGATGGCAGAATCTCAGGATAAAACTTTGGATTCACTCCAAACACAAAAGGCAGCTGAGCGGCTCCTTCGATGAACAGTGAGACGCCAATCGCAGTGATCAGTGCCGTAAGCCTCGGAGCGCGACGTAGTGGCCGGTAGGCAAAGCGTTCAATCACAAGGCCAAGGAGTACACAAGCAGCCATTGCTATCAGCAACACTGGCAGCAGCTGTACAAGACCCGCAAAAACGGTCTTTTGCGCATTCACCTTTAGCCACCCGCAGGCGTAGAAACCCACAAAAGAGCCCACCATGAATACATCCGAGTGCGCAAAATTGATGAGCCTTAACACGCCGTAGACCATTGTGTAGCCCAGAGCGATCAGGACATAAACGCTGCCAAGCTGGATGCCATTGATTAGTATTTGGAGGAACTGGTCCATAAATGGTTAACGGGCAGCGGTAGACACCACTGCCCGCATTGCCTTTCTAGTTCTTAGGTTCGATAGTCTTCGTATAGACGAACTTATCGCCCTTGATCTGTACAACGACACCCGATTTGTTCGCGTTGCGATTTTCATCGAGCGTAATCCGTCCGGTGACCGCATCGTAGTCTTTCGTCTCAGCCAATGCCTGACGAACCTTGGCACGCTCAAACGAACCAGCTCGCTTAATAGCATCAGCGAGAATCATCATCGCATCGTAGCCCTGTGCGACAAGCGCGGCTGGCTCTTTGCCCTTGGCTTTTTTGTACGCTGCGACAAAGTCCTGAACCCGCTTAGATGTCTCGCTTGCCGAGTAATGCGTCGAGAAGTAAGCACCCTCAAGCGCACCGCCTGGTCCGCCAGCACCCTTTACAAGTTCAGACGAATCCCAGCCATCACCACCCATGAGTGGCGCTTTGATGCCGATCTCACGTGCTTGCCGCGCAATCGTTCCGACTTCACCATAGTAGCCTGGAATGAAGACACCATCGGCATTCGCAGTCTTCACCTGACCAAGCTGAGAGCGGAAGTCAGAATCAGATGCCTTATAGCTGACATCTGTAGCAATCTTCCCGCCCATTTCTGTGAATTCCTTGATGAATGCATCCGCAAGTCCAACAGAATAGTCCTGGGAAGGGTCACGAAGAACAGCAACATTCGTAAGTTTCAGCTCATCCTTGGCAAACTTCGCCATGATGTAGCCCTGGAACGGATCAATAAAGCAGACACGGAAAATATAGTCGCCAACTTTGGTCACATCGGGATTTGTAGAGGACGGCGAAATCATCGGGATACCCGCACGCTGATATTCAGGTGCTGCGGTCTTGGAGCGGCTGGATGCCACTTCACCAAGAACTGCAACGATATCGGCATCCGATGCAAACTTCACAGCAACCGTCTTTGCTTCTTCGGGCTTTGACTGGTCATCCTGAAGCTCAACGGAAACCGGATACTTCTTGCCAGCAACATCGATACCACCGGCCGCGTTTATCTCTGCAACTGCGTACTGGATACCTGCATCGGATTCCTGACCAAATGTAGCTGTCTCGCCAGTCATCGATGAATATTCGCCTACCTTGATTGTCTTGACATCAAGGTTCTGTGTTGCCTTACTGGATGTTTCACCGGCAGCCCCGCCATCCTTAGGCGCTTTGCACCCACCGACACCAATAGACACAAGCGTCGCAACTGCGAGAGCGGACATCCACCCGACACGTACCGTATTGTTCATATCCGTAACTCCTGAAACCAAACTCGGCTTATGCACTAATGTGTGCAAGAGCATCTTCCAGAGACTCCATAATCACCAGAACCGTACTTAGCCCGGTAATCTCAAACACTTTTCGCTGTGATGCCCGAGGCACCGTCAAAACATAAAACCCCTGCTCGGTGAGTAAACGCTTATGTACAGCAACCAGCATCCCAAGTCCAGTTGAGTCGATGTAAGAGACATCTGAGAGATCGATCACCAACCGTACTTCGCCGGAATCAATGACTCTGTCCAAGTGTTCCCGGACCCGCATGGCCTGATCGATGTCAAGTTCTCCCGTCAATCGGACGACAGGAACATCGGATGTGGTTTGTACTTCAATGCTGATTTCAGCCATGCTTCATGCTTTCCGTGCGAATTGCACCGTATGCAGTGTGATTCCCGCTAGTATACCAAGTGCTACAAGTGTGAAGAACAACCCTAAGCGAAAACTCGCCGGATGATATTTGACCCGCCCAGTTCCACTAAACCTGATTTGTCCGGGTGCTTCATTGGGCAATCTGCTTAGCGTCCAGCGATCAACAATCTCCCAGCCAGCTTCACGCATAACTTTCAAGGCTACGTCGTGACCGTCACCCTTGGATGACACAAACCATCCATTTACGATCCGTGACTGCGCCCGACCCTTTACCCGCTTATGTTGTGTCAGGTCCGTAACCAGATTGCTACCTTGCACTAGCTGCGTAACACCCAGATCTGCCAAGAGATTCCTGTCTTCAATCGGCTTCGCACCCGTCCAGCCTTGCATTGACATCGATGACTTGGGCGCCACTGGCTCGTACCCGCCAATGCTAACCACCCCCCATGTCCCAGGAATATTCGGGATTCCAGACATCAGAAACTCGCGTACACGTTTGTCCGTTTGAACACCAGCAAACGTCTTTGGATTCGCAAATGTCAACCAGACCGATCGGTCATTTTGCGTATAGATGACTGCATCAGCATGAGTCCTGTAATGATCTGCCGCAGCCTTCCAGACATCGGAAGAGACTAGCGGATACCAGGTCGGAGAAACGTACAATAATGTTGCGACATTTGCCAATCCGAGCACCGCACCGACAATCCGTCCACCCCTCGATGTCCCGATAGTGGAGAGGACGCCTCCAATCACAAGGGGTACTCCGATGTGCACAAAATGGAGAAACCGTGCAGGATCATGAAATGCCTTCGCCCCCGGAACAAACCGGAAGACGAAAGGATATAGCCCGCCCTGTATACCGGCAGAAAGCCACCAACCGACAGTGCATAAAGCAAGCGACGCAAGAATCAGGATCCGCAGGCGATGTTTGACCATCAACAGAGGTAATCCCATCAACATCACGATTACAGGTGCCATTACTCCGAAGTAGGCTGAGATTTCCCACGTGTTCCCTGCCCAACGAAATCCTGATGGTGTGTATGGATCTCCTCCGGGGTGCACATCTGTCATGTATGCAGACAATCCGGCCATCGGCACACGAAAACGGTTCGCTTGTGCCATCGACATATGGTCCCTGCCACTCCAACCAGCTATCTCCACCATCGGCAACAGATAAGCAGCAGATAGCAAGACAATCGCAACGGCTGCAATACAAAGCCACCTAAGCGTCCTCCCGGAGCGGCACTTCCACACAACAATGGCAATGCATATGAGTGCATCCATCCAGGTAATCTGAGCATGCCCGGCACAAACGGACAGACTTCCAGTGACAGCCACAAACATCGAAGTCTTCAATCCCGGTCGCCGAAGACAACTCAATACCGCGACTAGTATCCATGGCGTCCAAGCAATAGCCTGAACCATATTTGGGAACTGCGCCTTCGTCAGCAGCACACTCGAAAATGCAAACGTACCTGCCGCAACCATCGATGCAAAAATCGATAATCCGAGGCGCCTGGCCAGAGTATGCATCCCAAGTGCGGCAATCGGTGTATGTATGACCGGAATGAGCCCGGCTACGTGCCAGGCTGGGAGCACAGCATTCAGCCAAACCGTCGGATAAAGCAGCCAACCCTGTGGGTTTCCGACATGTGGCACGCCTCCCAGAATCGTATGATTCCAAAGCAACAGCTTCCCTTCCCTCAGTGCTTCGGCAATGTTTCCGAATTGGGGGATGAAGTATAGTGCGAGGTCGCCGAAGAACACTGACTTAACGCCGACCACAACCGGCCAGAATAGTACCAACGTTATCAGCGTCCAGAGCATCATCATCACACCAAGTTCACGAAGGTTTCGGTGCTCTGGTACAGGATGCATTCAACGATGCTACCACCCTGCCTTCTGATCAGTGGTTTTGCCGGAGGTACACTGGAAAACGTGCAGACTCATTTAGCCATCATCGGTGGAACCGGCATCACTGCTGAAATCCTGACGAAAACTCACAGCCACGAAGTTGTAACTACACGTTTTGGATCAGCCGATGTGACCATCGGAGAAATCGGTGACATCCCGGCTGTATTTCTCCATCGACACGGTGTCGGCCACAAAATCCCACCACACAGAATATGTCATCGTGCGAATATCGCAGCATTGGCGAAGCTTGGTACGAAGGCAGTTTATGCGACAACAGCAGTAGGCTCTCTCAATACAGAGATTCATCCTGGCGAGATTGTGCTCATTGATGACCTAATTGACATCACGAGAAACCAAGCTGAGCGAACGTTTTTCACCAACGATGTCGTCCACACGGATGTAACTCCCCCTTACAGTCAGCAACTTCGTAAGGCATTTGTCGATGCAGCATCAACACTTGGCTATCCAATCCGAGACCGGGGGACGTATGTCTGCACGGATGGTCCTCGCTTTGAAACGCCAGCTGAAATCCGGATGATGGCCCGACTGGGTGGTGATGTTGTCGGCATGACGGGTGCAAACGAGGCGATGCTTGCTATTGAGGCAGGGATGCATTATTGCGGAGCATCGGTTGTTACAAACTACGGGGCGGGCCTGACGGATGCGGCGATTGCACACGATAGCGTCCACGACATCGTTGTAGGCGTAGCCCCTACGCTGCAGAAAATACTGGTCAATGCCGTTTGTAATCTCGACCCAGGTTCATTGCCCGTGCGAGGAACAGGCAAATTCGCTCTCTGAAGCGTGTTTACCGACCAGCCGCTTTTCTTACCGCTGCAATCGCCTCAGGCGTAACGGCGCGCTCAAAGGATCGGAAACCAGCTAGCCCAAAACCATGCTTGTCGGCGAGGTCCCACATAGTCGATGCCTGCTCCACACTGACGGTTTTGCCAAGGGTAAATGATTCATAGCGCTGGTCAAGTGCCAACATCATAGTCTCCGACATACAGGCATAAGCAGTTCCGGCAGGAAAACCAAAACTGAACTCTCCGGTCTTGTCGATGCCATGTTTATCCGTCTTCGTACAAGTCATATGGCCCGGAACCTGAACGATTCCACCCTCAATCACGAGCACATCAGGACGTTCCTTTGCCACACGCACCGAAACATCCCGGGGACGCGCGACATCACAGACAACCGCGCCGGACTTCAAATCTGATGGCTGGATAACAGCATCAACCGCAGAAGTTACTGTCACGATTACGTCGGCATCCTTCAGACCTGTGGACGTGTCCGATGAGACATCCACCACTTTACACACTGCCCTAAGCTCTTGTGCCAGCGGTTCGAGTTTTGCAGCATCCCGACCAAGTAGTGTCATCTTTCGGCACTTCGATGCCAGGAGCGTGGCGCTGGTGCGACCAATGCTGCCGGCTGCACCTACTATTGCTACGTGTGCCTCTTCGATCGGAACTCCCATAAGGTCAGCACCCTTAATCGCTCCCTCCACAGCCGTTGCGACGGTGTAACTATTACCTGTCGTTACAGCCATATTGACGCGCTTAGCGAGAGTGATGCCTCCATCCCCTGCCACCGATGTCAAGGCTCCGAGGCCAATGACTTTCGCACCAAGGCCATCTGCGAGGGCTACACACTGCTCAAGATTCTTGTAGACGAACTCAGGTTCGGATGTCAGGAGCTTTCGAGGACCCAGCGTACACCCGATAAACCATCCCTCCGCCTCAACACCGGTCTTGGATTTGATACCAGTGATGTGAGACACGACCATTGGCTTCACATAAGCCATCGCGTTCTCAACCATCGGAGCCGGAAAGTACTTTGCGATGGGAAATTTCTTGGCGACATCGGCACGAACATCAATGGCATGGATGATGAAAGCAAAGCGTTCCATTATGATTTTGTTCCTTTAACTGGCGCCTGTAGCTCGACGATATTGATATCCCATGAAAGTTTAGAAAGCACCGCCTCGTATCCGGAACGGTCAAGAAGCTTGCCATCGTTAAGGGCCACGCACATTGCTTCCATAACGTTTGTACCAAATGAACGACCATCGAACGATGGGGTCGTCGTAATCAGGCGCTTTACACCGCGGTCGCGAAGCTCTTGCTGATCCTGCTCTGTCGTTGTGTTCGTAAGAATCGTTTTGTCCCTAAGTATCCCGCTTTCAGCGGTCGGGAGATGTCGCCGGATGTAGTGGAAGTCTCCGGCAATGATGTCAGCCCACGCATACCACTCTTGATGCGCAGGAATAATCTGATTCTGCTTCTCGCCCATCGGGTAGAGAACGGACAGCGGCATTTGTACGATTAGCGGGAGAAGCATTCCTGCAACGATGCGATGCAGCTTTGCACCTTTGATTGGGATTGGAAGGCCCAATGAAAACATCAAATCCCCGAAAACAATCTCTCCACCTTGCTCGGCAAGCGCTTCGCTCATTCCAAAACGGTCGACTCCAGCAACCATTAATGTCCTGGAGTGGGCGAAATCGACAATGCCCTCCGACGCCAACCGGCGGACGACGGCACGCTCCAAGGTGTTCTTCAGTCCGCTGCCATCGAGAACAGGTGTCTTCAAAGCAGGGGCGAGGAGCCGCTTCGCTGCCGCGAACTCATAGCGCTTATCGCCTACATAGAGGTAACGGTCCATCCCGCCGAAACCGAAGGCATCCACTGTCCCATCCAGCTCTCCAAGGCGCTGCATAAAGCGCTTTTCATCGCCATCAACGCCCTGTCTAGAGATGGTGAATGATTCGCCAAGAAACGTCGTCTGAACCGTCTTGTCCCTTGCGGATGACCCAAGCGAAATGGAAATTACATGTTTCATGCGTGCGGAATACCTGCTCGTCGCATTGTAGCATGGGCCAATGTCAGGGCTGGACGGCGATAAGATACCAGCGATGTCTACACATGATGTGCCGGATTCGACTCCGTTGATTGTGACAAAAGAGACCTTTCGCCTTGCAGGTGGCATCACCTTGGAGTCGGGGGTGACACTTCCAGTAGTGGATGTTGCATATGAACAGTACGGTGAGCTAAGTGCGGATAGACGTAATGTCGTACTGATTGCACATGGAATTACCGGTTCCAGTCATGCCGCGGGAAAGTATGCACCGACAAACCGTTCAACTGGTTATTGGGATGACCTTATCGGTCCGGGGAAGGCTATTGATACAAACCGCTGGTGTGTGATTGCGCCTAATTTTCTCGGTGGATGTCGCGGAACAACGGGATCTCTGTCTATAAATCCTGGCACAGGAAAACAGTACGGACCTGACTTCCCACAGATAACCATTCGGGACATGGTTTCTACACAAAAAGTGTTTCTTGAGCAGTGTTTTGGTGTCTCGGAAGTTGCCTGCGTGGCCGGTGGGTCCATGGGTGGCTTCCAAGCGCTTGAGTGGGCCGCGATGTATCCGAATGCGGTACGCGGCATCATTCCCGTAGCCACTGCTTTGACACCTAACCCTCGTGCGATTGCCTATAACCACTGTGCTCGGACTGCCATCCGCCTTGATCCTGCATTTAGTAATGGCAACTACGCGGATAGTGGTGCGGACCCCGAAAGAGGTTTAGCGCTTGCAAGGATGATTGGGACGATCTCTTACCTATCGGATGCATCGTTTCAGGATATGTTCCATGATGGCTGTGACCCTCTCTACTCACGAGATATCAGTCCGCGTTCGGACTTTCTCGTCGAGGATTACCTCAATGATGAGGGTGAAAAGCTGAATAAGCGCTTTGATGCAAATACGTACATTTTGATTTCGCGAGCATTAGACAGCCACGGATTAGCGAGGGACCGGGCTTCACTGGATGATGTATTTAGTACGATCACAGCGCGGATATTAGCGATTGGTTTTTCATCCGATGACCTCTTCCCTCCGCGTCAGACAACTGAGATAGCGGAACGGGCCAGGCGTGGGGGCAATGAACATGCAGATGCGGTCATCCTCGATTCCGACTACGGCCATGATGCGTTTTTGGTCCATCAGAGGATGATGATTCCGGCGATCATTCGTTTTATGGCTTCGCTTTGATACTAAGTATCGCAAACACATTTGCAACAGCCCGAATTAGGTCAGCTTCTGAACTTGAATTGTCAATAACGATGTCCGACCTATCAGCCTTTTCACTGACTGGGAGCTGACTACTCAGTACATGTTGGACTTCTTCATCCGACAGCATTGTCTGATAGCGCGAAAAGTGTCTATCGACTAATCGCTGCTTCTGTATTTCTGCATTACAGGTAACGCAAATGGTTCCATCAAACCAGGTCTCTAGCCCGCCTTCAAAGAGCAACGGCACCTCATAAAGTTCAAGGATATTCTGCTTCGATGCATGATTGTGTTCGATGCGTGCCTTCATGCGTGCTCGGATGTGCGGGTGCATGATTTGGCCAAGGATTGCACGCCGGCCAGCGTCTGCGAAAATGAGCCTACCGAGTTTTGCACGATCTAGTTGCCCGCCTTCATCGATTGCATCCGGAAAAGTGGCACGCACATCCCTGTCTACTTCTGGCTCGGTCAATACATCTCTGGCATCCGTATCGGCGGAATAGCACGTCACTCCAAGCTGCCTAAACGCTTGAATCACTGCCGACTTCCCGCAAGCGATTCCGCCCGTAACTGCCCAGATTGCCATTAAGTTCAATCTAGCACGGTGGGTTGAGGGCAGCAACAAAAAGACCCTGGATTGCTCCAGGGTCTTCAAGGTTTTACCGAACCAGGTGAGGATTACGCCTCTTCTGTCTCAGCTTCCGCTTCGACATCGGTGTCGGTGTCAACATCATCGATATCGATGTTATCGAGGTCCTCATCGTCTTCATCACGGCGACGTGGCGCCCGCTTCTTTTCAGACTTGCGTGCAGTTGCGAACATATCGCCGAACATATCTCCGAGGGTTGTTCCGAAGTCGGCACCTGGGCGGAGGAAGGAGCGGATATCTCCACCATCATCGTCTCCACGACGACGCTTGTCCTTCTTGCCACGGCGTCCGCCAGCATCTTCTTCGACTGCAGGTGCAGGAACGAATGCATCCGCTGGGTCACGTGCCTGTAGAGCACGCAGGGACAGGGTCAGGCGACGCTCTTCAGGACGTACATCGATAACCTTGACGGTAACCGTTTGTCCGGATTCGACGACATCGGATGCCTTTGCCATGCGGCGGTGTGAGCTCTCGGAGTTCGGGATGATTCCTTCGAGTCCACCTTCGAGGAGAACGAATGCACCGAAAGGCACAATTCGGGTGACTTCACCCTCGATGACATCGTTGACGTGGAACTGCTCGCCCGCGGATTCCCATGGATCTGGCATAACTTGGCGCATACCAAGCGATACACGACCCTGATCCGGGCTCAGGCGAAGAACCTTCACTTTGACTTCCTGTCCAACTTTGACAACATCTGATGGATGCTTGATACGGGTCCAGGACATTTCAGAGACGTGGAGAAGTCCATCGATGCCACCGAGGTCAACAAAGGCTCCGTAATCGGTTACGCGACGGATAATACCCGTTCGCTCCTGGCCTTCGGCGAGTGATTCGAGGGTATCAACCTTCTGCTTTTCGCGCTCTTCTTCGGTTGCCTTGCGGTGTGAAAGGACGACTTTACGGCCGTGACGATCAACTTCAAGGACCTTGAGGGGAACGCTCTGACCGACAAACTTGTCGAGGTTCTTGAGCTTGCCGTTTCCTACATGGGATGCAGGGACGAATCCACGGATTCCGAGGTCTACGACGAGTCCGCCGCGAACACGATCGGTGACCATTGCCTTGATGGTTTCCTGCGTCTCGAGTGCAATCTGCACGCGGTCCCAGGACTTTTCGAAGTCCGCACGCTTCTTGGAAAGAAGCAGCTGGCCATCCTCGTTTTCCTTCATCACGTAGACGTCGATTGTGTCGCCTACGGAGACGATGTCTTCGAGATTTGCAACAGGCTCACGTGAGAGCTCATCCGGGCGGATAAGGCCTTCGGACTTCGTTCCTACATCAACCAACACACCTTCACGTGCGTCGATATGGACAACAGTTCCCTGAACCACAACACCCGGCCGAACATCGGACCCAGTGTCACCGATCTCACGGGCAGAACCCGGAACCGTAATCTCATCAAGCGGTGGCATCTGATCAGCGGCGTGCGCCGCGGCAGCTGCGAGTGCAGCCTGGTCAATGCCTGTTGTTTCCTCGGACATACAGATATAACGCTATTCACTGCCTGACTTTCCATTCCACGTCAAGCAGGATCCCTTCCAAATTTTCCAACATCAGCCTAGTGCTGACAATCAGGACAGTAGGTCGTCCCACGGCCTCCAATGCTGGTTTTCACCAGCTGGCCACCGCACCGAGGACAGGGCTTCCCCTTTCCTCCGTACACCTTTGGTTCATACGTACCCGGATTTCCATCCAAGTCAACATACTCCCCTTGCGATCCGCCACAGCCGACCGCAGTACCCAATGTTTCGGCAATGGACACTGCGAGCGCATCGCACTCCGCAATCTCCAAACCCGATGCCTGCCGTGTCGGAGCGATTCCCGCGGCGAACAATGCCTCATCCGCGTAGATGTTCCCAACTCCAGCAACAATCTTCTGATCCAGCAGGACAGACTTTATCAGCCCACGCTTTCCGGCGAGCCGACCAGCCAATACCTCTCCAGACCAACCTTCATCAAGAGGCTCTGGGCCCATCTCGGCTACGTCGGAAACTTGTCTGTAATCCGATGCAACATCAATATGCCAATCACCCCATGTCCACATATCCGTGTAGACGAGCGCATGTCCTGAGCTCAAGCCAACACGTACACACTCATACTTTTGAAGCGAAGCATCGACCGGCACTTTCCGGATACTCCCCTTCATATTCAAGTGCACCACCAAGTGAAATACCGGTAAATCGGCACTTCCCATCGCAATCAGAAGGTACTTCCCCCGACGGTTAACGTCCTTGACAGACGCACCCACCAGCCTGTCCACAAACGTGGACGCATCATCCCGCTTGAGAACACGCTCATCGGAGATGCGGACGGACGTGATGTGCTGTCCATACGTTGCCTTTGCCAATCCGCGGCGAAGCGTTTCAACCTCAGGCATTTCCGGCAACAGCATAACCTCACCCACACAACGGAGGGCTTCACCTTCTTATTCAGGCTATCTTATGTCAATGTTGGGATAAACGTCAAGGGAGCGGATGCCTAACTTAATTCGGTGATTGGTACTAGCCCCCATTGCAACCGTAACCTGTCACGGAGTTCCAGCAAAGTTCCATCCGCAATCGCCGCCCGAATCTGCTTCATTAGCCGCGCATAAAACGCCAGGTTATGAATCGATGCCAAATTTGCAAACAGGATCTCATTACAGCGATGCAGGTGCCTCAAATATGCTGCACTGTGACGTTTGCACGTCAGGCAGTCACACTCAGGATCAATCGGGCTTGTGTCTTCAGCAAATCGTGCATTACTGACGTGCCGGCGACCCTGGCTTGTGAAAACTGTACCGTTACGGGCCATCCGGGTCGGTAACACACAGTCAAACATGTCCATCCCGGCAATCACTGCCTCCAGGATATCTTCGGGCATACCAACTCCCATCAGATACCGAGGTTTGTCCCTCGGCAGCAATGGGGCTGTATTTCTCGTGATGCGATACATTTCCGCTGGAGGCTCTCCGACACTTACCCCACCAATGGCAACTCCGGCAAAGTCCAGCGATGACATAAACGCTGCACTCTCTGCCCTCAGAGTTTCATCGGTTCCACCCTGCACTATTCCGAAGAGATTGTGTCCCGTGCTATCTCCACCAAGCTCGGCGTGCCTGTCACGACAGCGAATCGCCCAGCGATGCGTTCTCTCCATTGACAATCTGACATACTCTTCGGTTGCCGGATAGGGCGTACATTCATCAAACGCCATAATGACGTCCGCGCCAAGCTGATGCTCAATGTCCATCACCCGCTCAGGCGTAAAGTCATGCTTTGAACCATCAAGTGGAGACCGAAACGCCACCCCACTCTCGGTAATCTTGCGCAAATCCTTAAGCGAATAGACCTGAAAGCCACCGCTGTCGGTAAGCATCGCACCAGACCACCCGATGAAATTTGGAAGTCCCCCTAACCTCTCAACCCGCTCACTGCCCGGACGAAGGTACAAATGAAAGGTATTACCAAGAATAAGCTTGTAGTCAAGCTGTTCGATGTTTTCAAACAGCATCGCCTTA
Source organism: uncultured Armatimonadia bacterium (assembly GCA_964606305.1). GTDB lineage: Bacteria > Armatimonadota > Armatimonadia > Armatimonadales > Armatimonadaceae > CAIRTT01. The sequence goes on along the minus strand of CAZSGJ010000001.1, from coordinate 13,891 downwards.
ACGGTCCCCTGTGTTCCAACTGGCATGAACACTGGCGTCTCTACCGTGGCACGCGGAAGCGTCAGCACTCCAAGGCGGGCACCACAATCTGATGCTGTCTTGGTGATACTAAATGTAAGCGCTGAACTCAATTCTGAACCTCAAAAATCTCAATATCGCGACTGGAAAAAACACGCTTCATCCCAAGTGGATTCTCTGGAAACGCAGGAGATGCCGTTTGTGCACCAAGCGTACCATTGGACCAGCGAACCGGGATGTACTGAGGGGATCCATCTGCCTTTAGCAATGCAGCACCTGTCCCGTCTGCCAGCGGTCCATCCGCAAGCTTGTTAGGATACAAAACATAGCGAATTTGGTTTTCCCGGAGCAATTCCTTGCGGGCATCATCACTGGTAGATGCATCGAAGAAGCGTAACGTTGCTGTGATTTTTGCCCCATAGTTAATGGTCTCAGACCAATGACCATCAAAAACTGTCAGCCCAGCGAGTGCAGGCACATAGACGGACAAGTGAGGCATCAAAGCAACCCCGGGGAAGCGCAAGTGACTTGTCGGATCTGGTCCGACCAAAACTGCATCCGATGGCTTCCCGTGCACTGCCAGCCACAGTAGCGCTTCGTTTTCACTTGTTGTGAGGTACGGACGCATCTGCGTTGAACCCGCATTCGCAGGAAGACGGGACATCGCCTCCTGTACCCAAAACACATTTGTCGGCAACGCCAGCAGCACGGTGGTCCCGATAAGTATCTTTGGAAAGTCACCGGAGAGGCGTTTTGCAAGCAAGCTGACACCCACGACCGCAAGCATAGCGAGCGGAATCTGAGCCCCCATAAGCATCTTCCGCTGAAATGCAAACGGAAGCTGACTCGAAAGCAATGCACCAATAAACCACGCGGCAAGCATGAGGCGATGCATCGAACGCGACTTGATGGCATCGACAACAGCAACCATTGCTAATGGAAACGCGATTCCAAAGCCAAGAAGCACCCAGTGGAGGGCAGCTGTCCGCGTGTCCGTATCAGCTCTCGCAGCAAACAGAGGGTCAACGCGTGTCGCGTAAAAGACGGCTGCGGTTGATGGAAGTGCAATCAGTCCTGCGCCAATGGCAAGGAGCCACGGCTTACCTTGAAACCGCTTTTGAACTACATCGTTAGCAATGCGAATACAGATCACCGCAAGAGCAACATGAAGAACATCGTAGCTATGGATGTTCCCTAGGAGTGCTGTGGCAACTCCGGCAATAATGGCGTCTTTGGTTGCGAGTGACACCTCAGCTTTTATCCAGCTGCTGATTGCGACAACGATAAGCGTAAGCGCAGGTGCGAATAACGGCGAGTAAACAGACACCTGAAAGACCGAGATCTCAGGTTGAAACAAATCTATTGGCTGGCCGGTAAACCCGCGTGCAGTGCTGAATCCACCGAACAGATATCCGAACCCTGATGACAAACATGTAAACACCAACGCAAGATGTTGATGCTTTTTATCTGTGAACACCGTTCTGGTCAGGCCGGCGATGGCAAAGACCAGCCCGGCGACTCCGACAAGGCGCCCAACATGGTAAGCAGCTGCCCCTCCAGTGAGTTTACTCAGCCCTCCGATAATCAAAAACCAAATGTTAAAGAGCACGCTCTTTTGTGGCTCGATACAAAATCGGTTTTCCTGAAAGAACTGCCCCTGTGCGACCTGCTTCATCCACGAAAGGTAGACCGCTGAGTCATCGATGTTATGGAGCATCCACGTGTAGACATGGCCACCGGGAGTCGATGCAGCAGCAACAATGTAGGGAAGGCTGGAAAGCAACATCAATCCAATGGCTATCACCATTGTGAATCGATGTTGCTTCAGACGATGGACCATTTGAACCCTAATCTGTAAACGCAGTTATCGTTACGCGGTGGCGACGATACTCGCCCGGCTCGATTGTCATCAGGCGGCCGGCTTCGCGCTCTGCGGCACGCCCAAGGACTTTACACGTCCCAGGTTCGATGCCACAAACGTACTCACCCTCACCGGTCATTTTCCATTGGGTGAAGTGTGGCAGCTCGCGCGTGTTCCAGCTGATCTTCACTCCAAACCGAAGGCGTTGGTTGTATAGCTCCGCTGTCACATCACCCTGTGGCATATCGTGGTAGAAGCACTGCTCTTCATATCCGTGGACTGGAGCAAGAAATGTGCACGCATCAGCAATCCCTGTTGCCGCAACGGCATCACGCGGGCTTGTCTCAGTACCATCAGGTAAGCGCAAAACCGTATCTTCGCTCAGCAATGGCCAGCCAAAGTTTAGGTGGTAGAGCAACATCAATGGGCTGGTCTTGAAACCGGCATTGTGAACCGTGTCTGTAATCGTGAGGCTGGATTTGCCAATCGGCGTGCTGATAACGCGGCGGAGGCGGAGGTTGTTGCCAAACACCGTCGCTTCACGCATCGTCCCTTCGACATAGACCGTGGCCTCATCCTCGTCTTCCCAGTCGGTCCAAGCCCCTGTATCGGCAGCAGGGATGTGCGATAACTTGCCGTGGATGCCAAGGGACTCATCGCCATCGACATTTGCAGCACCTGCATTCGCCAACCCACACCCGGTCAACAGCCCACCGTGAAAGGTTTGCAGCCATCCGCGTCCTTCTGGAACGAATGCATGCGGATGCCCCCAACCTGTGGAAGACACCCATGCAAAGGGCATCCCGTTAAAGGTTGCCGCTGAGATATCCATCCCGCGGGAGTACATCACTGTAAAGTCAAGCCCGCCGCCAGAACGGACTCGGGCAGCCTTGATTCCACCTTCAACACCTTCGTCGTACGTGAATCGTTCAACGCCAGCGACCTGAGTAAAGTCACCCACGTACGCTGCTACTTGCCGCTTGGTTAGTTCTCTACCGTATAGCTGCATCAGACTCCTCCAATGCTGGCGCAGGCCAGCCATCCTCACACGCAAGTGCCATCACGGCAGCTGCCATCTCCGCCGCACGCCGTCCATGCCCCGCACCGCGGGAAACGACACTCCCCTGTATCAATAACTCAACATCAAAGTGCGCCGACCGGCCATCTCCGGAACCGGATACGACTCTGTATTCCGGCAAGCACCGATAGCGGGCTTGCGTCCGCATCTGTAAATCAGATTTGGCATCGGGCAGGCCATCCCCGGCAAGCACAACCCCCAGCTGCTCTCCGAGAACACTACTCAAGTAGGTGTCAAGGACATCCCAACCACATCGTAAGTAAATGACCGCAGCGACGGCCTCGAATAGCTCTTCCGCGATGCGGTCATCGGATGTGCGGCCATCTTCAATCTCGGCCTTTCCCGCGATAACCATTGTGGTCAAGCCGAGCTGTCGTGCAGCGGCTGCAAGGGATGTCCGATTTACCATCACCTGCTCGCGGCGATTGAGATCCTTTGCTGCGCCATCCTCTGATGTCCCAGCGAACAATTTCGCCGCCGTCCATAAGCGGACAACGGAATCACCCAAGTACTCAAGGCGCTCATAGCTCGGGAGAACATCCGATGACGCGCTTCTATGCGTAAAAGCCTGACGGAGAAGGGAGTCGCCCTCGGCGATTCCCCACTTCTCCGCAAAGACATCTATCAGGGGCCTGGTATCAGTCAACGAGCGCGTCCACTGCCTCCCGTATACGGCGAAGCCCCTCATTGATCGCATCCATGCTTGTCGCATATGAGAATCTAACGAAGTCCGGTGTCCCAAATCCGCTACCGGGAACCACTGCGACCCCCTTGGATTCAAGCAAGTAATCGGCAATGTCATCACCGGATGTCAGTTCCTTACCCGCTGGCGTTTTCTTGCCGTACAGACCGCTGATGTTCGGGAAGACGTAGAACGCTCCCTGAGGCATTCGGCACTTGAAACCAGGGATTGCATTGAGCCCGGCTACGATGACATCCCGGCGAGCCATAAACGCTGCACGCCACTCACCCAGAAACTCCTGAGGACCATCAAGGGCAGCAACACCCGCGTATTGCGCAATGGATGTTGGATTCGATGTGACCTGATCCTGAATCCGTCCCATCGCTGCAACCAGGGCCTTGTCACCCGCAACGTAGCCAAGGCGCCAACCGGTCATCGAATAGGCCTTAGACATCCCGTTGCAGGTCAGCGTCCACTTGGCAATCTCTGGAGACAGTGCAGCTACCGAAATGAAGTCACCATCGTAGACGAGCTTTTCGTAGATTTCATCCGAAACGATGTAGATCCCCTTGGATACCGCGAGCTCGGCAACTTCCCGGATGCGATCAATCGGCCACATCGCGCCGGTCGGGTTACTCGGGGAATTGATAACGATTACTTTGGTTCTTTCTGTGATTGCCGCTTCGATGGCCTCAAGCGTTGGGACAAAGTTGTCATCATCCGATGCCTGAACAATGACCGGCACTCCACCTGCAAGCTTGACCTGCTCCGGGTACGAAACCCAATATGGCGCCGGAATGATGACTTCATCGCCATCATCCACGAGAACCTGAAAAATGTTGTAGAGGCTGTGCTTGCCGCCGCAGGACACGATGACTTCAGCAGCGGAGAAGGTCAGACCGTTATCACGCTGAAGTTTGTTGATGATGGCATTCTTCAGAGCCGGAATGCCTGCACTGGGTGTGTACTTGGTAAAGCCTTTAGCCAGCGCATCGATGGCGGCGGCCTTAATGTGATCAGGTGTGTCAAAATCCGGCTCACCAGCACCAAAAGCTACGACATTGATGCCATCCGCTTTCATCTGATTCGCCTTGGCGGTGATGGCGAGAGTTGGCGATGGTGCGCAGGCCTGCGCGCGGCGGGATAGTGGAGTCATACAGTCCTAATTGTAGCCCGTAGTACACGCCCGGGCAATCCCGGATGGCATCCCGAAAAACCACCCCTCCATGGTAATCTAGGCGAGTAGTGCACCTTATTAATAGAACCGGAATTGTTGACCATGCGTGACATCCTGATTTCCCCTCTCAGCAGCGCTTTTGATGGCAACCCGTTTGGCGGGTATCGAACATTGGCAGAAGCCGCAATGGACTGGCGGATGTGGGTGATGCTGGCAATCGCCATCGTCGTTTCAACCACTGTGCATGAAGCCGCGCACGCATTTGTTGCGGACAAGCTTGGAGATCCTACGCCACGGGAAGCCGGCCGAGTGACTCTCAACCCTCTTCGACACTTTGATGCCGTTGGTGCAATCCTCATGGGTGTGGCAATCTGGACTGGCCTGCCGATTGGCTGGGGTAAGACCGTTCCCGTAGATGGAACCAAGCTACGCGAGCCAAAGCGTACATCCATGGCCTTGGTCGCAGCCGCGGGTCCAGCTGCAAACATCACTGCTGCGGTGATTTTTGCCGGAATCCTCCGCATCTTTTTAGCCAGCGGATACGCTACGTTCAATGAGTGGACAATGATGGCCCTGATCACACTTGTCATCAGTGTCGGTCTCAACGTCGCTCAATTTGTCTTCAATCTGATTCCCGTGCATCCAATGGATGCCTGTACCGTCCTCGCCAGCTGCCTCCCTGAGAGCATCGGAGTTCCTTTCCTCGCATTTATGCAGAAGTGGGGTGCGGTTGTGATGATCGCTCTTGTCTACACCCACGTTTTAGATGGCATTCTAATGCCACTGATCGTGACGATATTCCGCCACCTGATTGGTTTCTGATATGACCGCGTCTCCTATGAAACGTCTCCTCTCCGGAATGCAACCGACTGGCTCCGGACGCCTCCATCTGGGTAACTACGAAGGCGCTTTGAAACCTTGGATAGCACTTCAGGGCAAGTACGAAATGTACTGCTTTATTGCTGACTGGCATGCACTAACCACAATGGCAGGCTCGCCTGACAGCATCGCCGATCAATCGCGCGAAGTTGCTTTGGATTACCTTTCGGCTGGACTTGACCCAAATCAGGTAGCGATTTTCCGTCAAAGCGCGGTTCCGCAGCATGCTGAGCTTGCGGTTCTTCTCGGGATGCTTACGCCGGTCAGCTGGCTGGAACGCGTTCCTACGTACAAGGAGAAACGGGAGCATGTCGAGCGTCAGGAAGGCGGCTCGGATGCCAGTGTCAGCTTTGGTCTTCTCGGCTATCCAGTATTACAGGCAGCAGATATCCTCCTTTACCGGGCGCACGTGGTCCCAGTTGGAAAAGACCAAGCGGCTCACCTCGAGCTGACCCGTGAGATTGCGCGTCGGTTTAACCATTTGTATTCCACGGATGTCTTCCCAGAGCCTCAGGCCCTGATCCAGGAGATGACAGGGACGCTTCCCGGCCTCGATGCAGATGCAGATGGCAAGCTGCGCAAAATGTCCAAGTCCTATGGAAACTGCATTTACATGACAGATTCAGAGGATGATGTGGCAGCGCGCCTTAAGGGCGCCTTCACAACGCCGACGAAAATGCGCAAGACAGATCCCGGTATCCCGGAAGGCTGTTCGGTATGTTTGCTGCGCAAGCTCTACGATGCTGAGAACTACACGACGCAATGGGATGAATGCCGCTCGGGTGAGCGCGGCTGTGTGCAGTCTAAACGTGAGACAACAGATATCGTTAATGCGATGCTCGAGCCGATTCGGGAGCGACGCAAGCTGTATTCAAGCGACCCGGCAGAACTCGACCGTATCTTGAAGGATGGTGCAGACCGCGCATCGGCAATGGCGGAAGCCACGATGCAAATCGTCCGTGAGACCATGAAGTTCATTTAGACAATGGAGTTTGGAATGAAGAAGATTATATTAGCCACAATGGTGGGTTTGAGCCTCGCATCCGTCAGTCACGCCCAGTCTTCGACACTGGCCGGCATTTCGTTCAAGCACAGCGCAAGCCCAAAGCAGACAACCAAGCTGCTTCCACCAGACAAAGACAAGCAAGGCAAGCCCATCATCGCTGGCTATCAGAAGCACGCGATTACCTTTGCAGGAGGTAGCGGCGCCAATGTGACATCCATGCTGTACACGCCAGGAAATCAACCCGATGGCAAACGCCATGCAGCGGTGATTCTGGTACATGGGCTAGGTGGGAACAAAGACCAACTGGCAATGCTTGCGGTGATGCTGGCACAAAAAGGTTATGCGGCACTCTGCATTGATGCTGCAGGACATGGAGACCGGCCTAAGATTGGTGGAGCACAGGAGAATGCTTTAGGTGTGGCGCCATTCAAGGCGATGATTGCCCAAACCGTTCAGGATCTGCGCTGTGCCGTTGATGTGCTTTCGGCACGAAAAGACGTCGATACATCCCGTATTGGTTACGTTGGTGCATCACTGGGAGGCATTATCGGCTCACGCTTCCTCGCGGATGAACCTCGCATCGCATGTGCAACCATCCTTGCCGCCGGCGGAAACCTGGGTCAGCTCCTGGCAACATCACAGATTGAAGGCGCCAAAAAGCTGCGCGCAGGCAAGAAAATCGACCCCGTGGCAATCCAAAAGGAACTCAACGAAGTCGATCCGGCAAAGCACATCGGACGTGCAAAGCCCCGCCCGATGCTCTACTTACACGGGGACAAGGACGATGTGGTTCCGGTTGTCAACAATGATGCATTGTTCAAAGCAACCAAACAACCAAAGGAACGTGTTCTGATGCCTGGAGGCCATGTTCCCAATCCGTTCGAGCTGATTTCAAAGACGGTTGCGTTTTTTGACAAAAATCTCAACGGGGCGGCAGCAAAGTGATCGAACAGGTTCGTCTAGGCAACACGGATCTCAACATATCTAAGCTGTCATTTGGTGCAGCTCCGCTGGGTGGTGCATATGGTGAGTTCACACAAAAGGATGCCGATACCGCGGTACGTACCGCGCTTGACTACGGGATAACTACTTTCGATACAAGCCCCTACTACGGTAAAGGTCGGAGCGAAGAAGTCCTTGGTCAGGCACTCAAAGGAATCAACCGCGAAGCATTCACGGTCATCACAAAATGCGGTCGGTACGATGTCGCATCGTTTGACTTTTCCGCAGACCGTGTTCGTCGCAGCGTTGATGAAAGCCTTACCCGCCTAAAGCTCGACCATATTGACTTGCTGTTGTGCCATGACATTGAATTTGATGATCCGGAAACGGTGATTTTCGAAACACTTCCTGCGTTGCGTGATGTTGTCAAGTCCGGGAAAGTACGTGCACTCGGTGTGAGCGGATTGCCTCTTGGTATTTTTCGTACGGTTCTGGATGAGACACCTCTCGATGCGATTTTGTCGTATTCCCATGCTTGTTTGAATGATGACAGCCTCACCGAAATGATGCCGTACTTCGATGCAAAAAAGGTTGGTGTCGTGGCAGCGTCGCCTCTCAGCATGGGACTGCTTACACACGCGGGTCCACCGGATTGGCATCCGGCTACACCAGAGCTCCGTGATGCTGTTTCGCGAGCCGTTCATTATTGTGAAGAACGGGATTTAGACTTATCAGACATCGCGATATCGTGGAGCTACCGACTGAAGGGACCTGCATCGCTTCTGGTTGGCATGAATAATCCTGCCACAGTCCAAGCTAATTTCAAAGCGGCGCAGCGCGAGTATGACCCGGAGACCATCCATAAGATTCGCAGTTTCTTCGATGACGTACAACGCTTAAGTTGGCCGAGTGGACGCTGGGGCGACCCGGAGCCAGCACGGCTACCGTAGTATGAAGTCTAGATGACGGGGCTGGTTACAGCCCCGTTTTGCTTTTTGGTCAATTCGGCCCAGCGCAAGGCATCCACCGCAAGAACACCTCCGATCACAGCCGGGATGTACAAGCCTTTGAAAAAGCAGACAGATGACCAGAATGCACAGGTCAGGAAGAGCGTTGAAACCAGTGGAGCTACAATCTGTCTCCTGAATGCGAACGTCCAAACAATACTCGCAAGCGTACCAGTCATCACCCATCCACCGAAGTTCTGCAGCGGAACATCGTAGTATGCGCTTCCATACTCATAGGTCCAGAAGCCGAGCTTTACTGCAGCCGGATCCAAAAGCAAATCAATAGCCATCAGGTAGGTGCCGCAGAACAGAAAGAACAAGGGGTGCTTACGCAGCGTGACGAGTCTTGCAGGGGCTCCAATTACCAGCGGAACCCAGGCAAATGGCACAGTCCAAGGGACGAGTCCCGCAACGCGACCACCAATCATGTCGCCATAAACAAAGCGGGAATATGGGAAACCGGTCAGGATACTGGTCGCTTCAATACCAAGTGCAAAAACGGATAGCGCGACAAGCGTCGCAGCAATACGTTTATCGATTCCCTCTTTGAAAACGGCAAACAATGTCGGAGCTGCAAAGCCAAGAATCGCGATCGATGACACCCACGACATCTGGGGTGTCAAAGGTACTTTTCCGACAAAAAACCCCACTATCAGCAGGATTGTTGCGGTTATCTTGACGGATAGTGACACCTAATCTGCCTGAGACGCATTAAACAGAGTCAGACACTCAACGATTCTCGCCGGAGGGTGTCCGGTGCGCGCTTCGATGGTAGTGATGGCCGGGATTAGTCTGGTTTGCCACTTGGCTGGTGCGCCAACATTAATGGAGCTGAGTTGGTGCTCGATAAAGGGATTTTTCATCCGACGCAGTGTCAGATTGGCATATCCTGATGCTTCATCGGCAGACACTGGCGGGACGATACTCGGAATCAACTCATCAAAAAGCATTGCTTCAAGATATGGGCCAAGTTCCGGGTGCTCCAACGATTCTCTGACTGTCGCGATACCGTACTTCGCCGGTGCAATCGTCGCCATCGCCGTGTGCAAACCGTTTAGAAGCCGGAGCTTCCGAAGCTGATAATTTTCAATACTTGGCGCAATCACGATGCCACCTTTCGCCGCAGCGGCAAGGTGATCCACCGATGGTCCGACAGGGCCTTTGAGCGCCCAAAATGTGTGTGGCTCCACAACTGCGGCGAGAGGCTCACTAGCTGATGGTGTGCATATTCGATCGACCAACGTGTCGGAGAACGCCACATGGACTCTTAACCAATCGATGAAACCATGCTCCCGTTGCATTCGGTCGGCAACATCGATGACCATTTCCCGCAGTCGCACGCCATTGTCAGCAATCAACTCACACGGGAGGACATTTAGCTCGGCATCCGGGCAGGCGTTGTAACGTGCGAACAACCAGCGCTCCAGCTTTGCCGGAAAGGATGCAGGAACATCGGCTAAGTCATCGGATACGTTTTCGGAGAGCTTGAACCCGGACTCGCTGACATTACTTGAGACAATCGTTATCGATTGATCAGCTGCCGTTTCGAGGACATCTGAGAAGTCTCCACTCGCCTTGAATGCAGTATCAACCACGGACAGCGTCTGTTTGGCATCGATAACCGAACCGCTCTCATCAAGACCACGAATGTACAAAGGCACAACACCATTCGCAGCACGGAGGCAATCAACACGGTCATCTCCCGCAGGGGTGCTGGAGACCAGTGTCATTTTGAAGCCCGCTCGACTCGCAAAGTCCATCAGGAAGCCCCTGAGGAACACGCCAGTGCCAAACACTAACATCCGTGGAGACTGCATTAGTTGATCACTCCATCCTTGAAGATGGCAATTTCCCGGCAGCCGTTCTTCTCGGCGCAGGTTTGCTCTTCACCCGATGCGATGCGTATCACCTTTTTAAGGAGCTCATCCGCGAGAGAATCTATCGTTATTCCTTCGTCGACCAGTCGCCCGGCATTGAAGTCGATCCATCCCTTCTTACGGTTTGCCAGATCACTGTTCGTTGCAATCTTCATGGTTGGGGCGCAGGTTCCAAAGGGCGTCCCCCGTCCAGTAGTAAAGAGAACTATCTGGGCCCCTGTCGCGGCCAGCGTTGTACAGGAAACGACATCTGCCCCGGGTCCGTACGCAAGTGCAATTCCACCACCAGCATCGACCGGCAGTGGCTGACCATAGTCGAGCACGTGTGTGACAGGTGCCTTGGCGCCACCTTTCTGGATACAGCCAAGGCTTTTTTCTTCGAGAGTGGTGATGCCTCCCGCTTTGTTTCCAGGTGCGGGGTTCTCGGAGATGGGTTCGTTGTACTTACGGAAGTAATCCTTGAAGCGATTAATCATGCTCTCAATCTCTCCAAAGGTCTGCTCATCGGCAGCACGCTCCATTAGGAGTTTTTCAGCTCCGAACATCTCAGGCACTTCCGTTAGGACGCTCGTCCCACCCCACCCTGCGAGACGATCTGACAGTACTCCAACGAGTGGATTCGCCGTCAGACCACTAAAGCCATCTGAGCCACCGCATTTCATCCCGAGGACAAGCTTGCTGATCGGAACTTCTGTACGGACGTCTTCTTTTACTACATCCGCAAGCTCGGTCAGCAGACGCAAACCTTCTGCGAATTCGTCATCGAATTCTTGAGCAGCAAAGGACCGGATTCGATTCGGGTCGGCATTACGGAATGCAGCAATCTGGTCTTTGAGCTGATTGTTTTCGCATCCAAGACCCATGAGAAGAACCCCGGCACAGTTTGGATGCGCGGCGAGCGCGGCAATCAGCTGTCTCGTTTGCCCGAGGTCGCTACCGATCTGTGCGCAGCCATAGGGGTGCGTAAATGCGTAAACGCCATCAAGGTGCCCGCCGTTTGCCTTTGACAACAAAGCGTTGCCTTCACGCGCCACGCGTTCGGCAATCTTGTTGATGCAACCAACGGTACACAATATCCAGATTTCCTGCCGGATCCCGACGCGACCATCCGCACGGACATAGCCCATGAATGTTGGCATCGGACCTGAGGCTGCCGGGGATGGCGTCGGGCCGCTAAATGTATAAGCTTCATTTGCACCCAGAGCTGTTCGAGCGTTGTGCGTATGAACCCATTCACCTTCCGCGATATCTTCGGTGGCGATCGCGAATGGCTGACCGTATTTGATGATCGGCGTTCCGGCCTTGATTGGATGCAGGGCGACTTTATGACCGCTCATCACGCTTGAAAGCGTGGTGATGTTCTTATCCAGTCCCCCAAGATGTGTTCCAGCAGCGATTGCTGGTGACAGCAACACAGCAACATCATCCGCAATATTGATTTGTAACGCTCTGGCTTCCATACGTCCCACTTCCATCCCCGCCGTTCAGACAAACATCAACACAATCACACGGCTTATCGCCTAGTGCATATCCAGTCCACCGGAGATATCGACGGAGCCACCAGTGATGTAACCGGCCTTGTCCGATGCAAGATAGATCACGAGGTCTGCGACTTCCTGAGCGGTACTCATCCGTCCAAGAAGCAGCTTAGCCTTGAACGCTTCCGCTTCTGCATCCCCGGAAACAGCACGACGTGCCGCAAAGTTCGCCGCCATCATGTCAGTGTCAACCGCGGCCGGACACACGCAGCAAACACGGATTTTTGGCGCGAGGGCTATGGCAGCCGATTTTGTCAAATGGACCATCCCGGCTTTCGAGAGTCCATAAATCGTCTGTGTCGGTCGTCCACTACGGCCAGCGGCACTCGCAACGTTGACAACGACTCCACCCGTGTCATTCTTGAGCATTTCAGCAGCAGCTGCCTGAAGCGCAAAGAATGCTCCTTTAAGGTTGATATCCATGAGGAGGTCATAGGTCTCTTCCGTGACATCAAGCATCGGCTCAAGGCGGAAAATACCCGCATTGTTTACCAGTACATCGATACGGCCGTACTTTGCTGCGACATCTGCAATCGCCGCGCGGACACTGGCGACACTTCCCATGTCCATATAAACGAAGTCGCACCCTGTAGTTGCTGCCACTTCCTTAACCCGCTCGAGGTTGATATCAGCAAGGACGACCGTATCGCCGTTTCCAGCCATCGTGGCACCAAGGGCTTGACCAATCCCACCAGCTCCACCCGTTACAATTACAACTCTTCCCATAAGATATTCCTCACTGACCAGTGTCCATGGCGGACAAGTGAAATGTTTGAAAAGCGGCTACCATCGTCTCTGTCACATACTCAGTGCGGACTTAGACTAGCGAACACTATCGGCATCGGTGTACGCAGCAACCGAGCGCAAAAATGTAATCGATGACCGGAGCAGCATCCGGATACGCATTGGATTTCTGTAGAGAAGGTCACCGATATCCGGGAGGGTAAGCAGCGCGGCAAAGTGAGACAGACCATCGGCATCGGATGTAACCGTGACCGTATCGGAAATGGCGGGCACGTGACTTCGAAGCGCAACCAGCCAGGCATCCAACTCGAGTGCCACGACTGTAAGGTAGCCTTCACGGGCATCATCGAGGAGATCCATCCCCTGTTCGAGGTGGACAATGACGCGGGCGATGCTTGGCTGCTTCAGACCACTCACGTTAGTTTTGACCTGCAGACTGTGAAACAGCATCCGTGTAGCGGGCGCGCAGCTCGCGTACGAGCTGACCAATTTGCCCAACCTCTTCCGGACGAAGGACGGGCGCCATTTCTTCAGCCAGCTTTGTAAGGACTTCGATTGCAACCCGTGCTTCCCGGAGATTTTTCGCGGGCAAATGGGTCATCGGGTCCGGGGCCAGCCCCAGACGTACGACAGCGATCTGCTGCATCATCATCAGCTGTTCGCTTAGGACGTGATAAACGCTGGGAATGCCGACCTCAGGATCCAGCATTGACTCGGACTCCGGACTAGGAGGAAGAACATCAGCGTTTGCCTGAGTTGATGCCTGCATCGGAGCGACGGGCTGTGCTACCGGAGGCGGAGGGGCTGCCTTTTTGACGCTTGGCGGTGTCCAAATGCCGCTTGGCTTATCGCTCGGGCCGGATGCGGGTGGGGTGGTTCTGGGAGGAGTAAGCTTGACAGGTTCTCCGCTTCCGCGGCGGTCCCGAAATGTAAATCCACCCGATTGTTCTTCATCAGACACGCTGTCCACCACCTTTTGCGTTACATCGCTGACCGATTCTAACCCCGTAGTAATCCCAGTGCAATCCGCTTGTGTCACCTAAATGCAAATGTCAGAACCGGGTGTAACTCCAGCTGATCGC